>CAZLIJ010000001.1:0-22340 GCA_964559305.1 uncultured Oscillospiraceae bacterium
GAAATATCGACATAATATGGGTCAACGCTTCGGTAAGCGTCAATGCCATAGTCGATAATGGGGGAACAATGCGCGGCGGATATGCAATTGACAAATGCCCACGCGTCTGAAGTTGAGGCGAAATGAAAACGGGCGATATTAGACATAGTAGGAAGCTCTCTCCCCGTGTGCCCGGTAGGACAGGCTATAGAATGGTTAGGGCGCTACATAGATCGGAGTGGTGGGATCAACGCCCTCGGACTTCAACTTTCTGCATATCTCGTGTTTCGCCTCGGTAAGCGTCAGGAGGCCTTTATCTACAAACCAGACCGTGGAGCCATCCTCCGACTCAAAAGCCCAGCAGCCGCGGCCACGAGGCTCGGTGCCGTGCTCACGTGCGTAATGGTAGTTGCTTATGTCATACATGATCAGCGCCTCCTCAGTGATTGTAGTCCAGTAGCAGAATCTGGTAGGCAATAGCAGTGTCTTCGTCCACCGGCTCAACGTCCCATCCGCGGTCGTAGTTAGCAACCACGATGTCGGACCTGCGGAGGTTGAGCTTTGAGATGCGGCCACCGTCGATGCCATACTGGGAACCACGCTGGTAAACCTTGACACAGAAATGAAAGATGCTGGAATGGACACCGATGCAACCCTCGTACCACATGTTAAAACCCTCCAAAATCGTTGATATATGAGGCTTTCTACCTCTTGCTTGCGAGTCCATAGTAGCACGCGCAAGCGTGTTAAACAAGGGATAGAGTGCACAAAGATATACGCAAAAGCGTGTTGCATTTGACGATTGCTATTGTGCACGCAAAAGCGTATAGTAACGATACAAGGAGGTGCGGTATGGTAAAATTCGAAAAAGAAAACGCCAGCTTCAAAGCAAAAGTAACTGAGGCCGGAATAAGACAGACAGTCCTGAGCAGGCAGACTGGGATTCCGCTGCGGACGATCCAGGACTGGTGTAGGGGCGAGAGAAACATACAGGGTGCAGCGGCTGGGGCACTAAAAAAGGTAGCGGATCAGCTAGGATGCAAGATAGAAGACCTTCTATGAATAGTAAAGAGCGCCGAAGGAAGAGAAACCCTCGGCGCTATTTTTCTGCCATTATACGGTAAAAAAATAATTTCAAATACAAAGAAAAAGAGCAGGTGAAGAGGCAATTTCACCTGCATTTTTACGCCAATTCGACGTCATTTATCGACTTTTTTCTGATTTTTTCGAGTTGAGTTTGCTTAATACGGTTTTTTCGAGTTCGGGCATTTTGTAAACAAAAAAAGCTCCAAAAACGCCAATTTCTCAACGTTTTTGGAACTTGGTGGGGGAAGATGGATTCGAACCATCGAAGGCATAGCCAGCAGATTTACAGTCTGTCCCCTTTGGCCACTCGGGAATTCCCCCATGTTTAATTGGTTCTCAACCATCCATCGTACGTTCTCGCGGCAAAGCCCTGCGAAGCGGGTTTGACGCGATGAAGGAGGAGCAGCGGAATGGATGAGCTTTCGCGCTTGCCGCGGAAGCGAAGCATATGAAGCTTGCTCCGACGCTGGAGCTGGTGGACGGATTCGAACCCCCGACCTGCTGATTACAAATCAGCTGCTCTACCGGCTGAGCTACACCAGCACAAATACCGGCGACGACTATAATAACAAACCCGGTTTTATTTGTCAACAATAATTCGAATTAAAAAATAAATTTTAACAATTTTAATCGATAAAGACGCCGCTGAAGGGCGGCGCGGGGAGGAAATGTGGATGACGCTGAAGGAATTATCGGTGCAGTATGGGGAGAGCGCGGAGATCTGCCGACGCCGTTTCAGGGAATTGCAGGAAAAACTGGCAAACGATGAGATGTCGGAAACGGAGAAGCTGATACTGCGCCGCAGGATATGCCTTGTGGAGAGCATGGCCCGTGACGCCGCCGCCACATCAAGGTATCTTAAAAATTACTATGGGAGGCAGAGCGTTGACTGATGACAGAAATACCGCTTTTGAGGCGGGGGAGTACGAGGCTCTCCGGCAGTTTATAAGACTGTCGGAAAAGTCCGAAAAGGGCAGTATGGCCCGCAAACTGGGCGCAGCCGTGGATAGGGAGCTGACGCCCCGCCAGCGGCAGATGGTGCGGATGTATTACACCGACCAGATGCGTATGCAGGACATAGCGGACGCCCTGGGCGTGACCGTGAGCTCCGTAAGCCGCACCATAAAACGGGGCCGGGTAAAGCTGAAGCGCTGCCTGCGCTACGGCGGCAGGGCGCTTATGGCGGCCATGGAACAATGATTTGCAAATAAAGCGGAGATATGTTAATATACCGCTGCTATGATAAAAAGAAATAAAAGGACTATACATATGATAACGGCCCTGACGCTGGCTGCCGCGCTGCTGCTGACAACGGGCTGCGGCGACCCTCACAAGGGGCAGGTGCTTATTGACGACGGCAACGCTCAGGTGTGGATAACCCCCGCGCCGGGGGTGCCGGTGAGCGCCTTTACCTCGGATCAGTTTTCTGTGGACGAAAACGGCGTGCCGGCCTATTCCGGCAGTGATTATACCACCATGCGGGGCATCGACGTGTCCTATTACCAAAAGGAAGTGGATTGGAAGGCTGTGGCCGAAAGCGGCGTGGAATTCGCCTTTATCCGCTGCGGCTACCGGGGCTATTCCAAGGGCGCCATAAGCACGGACGAGCAGTTTGCCGCCAACATTCAGGGCGCGCTGAAAGCTGGCATAAAGGTGGGCGTATACTTTTTTTCCCAGGCAATAAACGTTGAGGAGGCCAAAGAGGAGGCCCGCTACGCTCTTGACCTTATCGCGCCGTACAAGGTGACGCTGCCTGTGGTGTTCGACTGGGAGAATATCGAGTCGGGCGACGGCGATGTGCGCACCGCCGAACTGGACGGCGCCACGCTGACAGACTGCGCCGTGGCCTTCTGCGAAACGGTGAAGGACGCCGGCTACACGCCCTGCGTGTATTTTTACCGCCACACCGGATACTATTCCTATGACCTTTCCCGGCTGACGGACTACACCTTCTGGCTCAGCCGCCCGGGGACCTATCCGGATTTTTACTATGCCCACGCCATATGGCAGTACAGCTTTGAAGGGCAGGTGCCCGGCATAGAGGGCAGCACGGATATGAATCTTATGTTCATTCCGGTTATAAAGGGTTAAAAAAGGAACGGCAGAGCCGTTCCTTTTTTTATATGCAGTTTATGTTCATGAAAAGCGAATCGTCGTTTATTATCCAGTCTTCAACATCCACTATCCTGATGGCGTCCTCACCCACGCGAATGACGACTTTTTTGATGCCGGAGTTGATTATAAGCTTTTTGCACATGGCGCAGGACATGGCGTCGGGCAAAAGCTCATGGGTGCGGGCGTCCCGCCCCACAAGATATATGGTGGCGCCGATCATGTCCCGCCGGGCGGCGGAGATGATGGCGTTAGCTTCGGCGTGGACGCTGCGGCACAGCTCATAGCGCTCGCCGGAGGGGATCTTCAATTCCTCCCGGGTGCACCGGCCCAGATCGGAGCAGTTTTTGCGGCCCCGGGGCGCGCCGTTATAGCCGGTGGAGATGATCTCGTCGTTGAGAACTATGATGGCGCCGTACATACGCCTTAAACAGGTGGAGCGCTCCAAAACCGAATCGGCGATGTCAAGATAATAATTCTCCTTGCTGGTGCGGTTGTCCATACTCATACCTCCGGCTTAAAAAGATGTAATAATAGTAATATCCGGCGGCATTTTAGTCAAGACAATTTACATTTGGTCAGGGAAGTGTTATGATACCGGCTATGGAATTTAATTATCAAAAACAACTGGATAAGGAAATAGCCAAGCTCAAGGGCAAAAAGCCCTCGCTGCTGCTCCACTCCTGCTGCGGCCCCTGCTCCAGCTATGTGCTGGAGTATCTGACAAAATATTTCGAGGTTTCGCTTTTCTGGTACAACCCCAATATCTGGCCTCAGGAGGAGTTTGAAAAGCGCTTCCGCAATCAGATAAAAATAATCGAGGACATGGGGCTGGCGGATCAGGTTCAGATACTGGCAAGCCCCTGGAAGCACGAGCAGTATCTCCGGCGGGTGAAGGGGCTTGAGAATGAGCCGGAGGGCGGCGAGCGGTGCACGGAGTGCTTCCGTATGCGCCTGAACGAAACGGCCCAGATGGCGAAGAAATACCGCTTTGAATGGTTTTGCACCACCCTCACCGTGTCGCCCCACAAGGACGCGGCAAAGCTCAACGCCCTGGGGGAGGAGATAGGCAGGGCCTACGGGGTGAACTTCCTGCCCTCCGATTTCAAAAAGCGGGACGGCTACAGGCGCTCCATCGAGCTTTCCAAAGAATACGGGCTTTACCGCCAGAACTACTGCGGCTGCGAATTTTCAAAGCCGGAGGAGAATGAGGACGAGCCCATAGGGTAAAATAATTTAAAAAAGACGCTGGTGCCATACCCCAGCGCGAATAAATTAAAAAAATGGGAGAACTGAACAATGAACAAGGATGCAAACACTCAGAAAATTGCCGCCGCGGCCATAGCTGCCGCGGCATACGCGGCGCTGACTATGGCGCTGGCGCCCATAAGCTACGGGCAGCTGCAGTTTAGAATTTCGGAGGTGCTTTGCATCCTTCCGTTTTTTATGCCCTTTACGTCCTGGGGCCTGTTCGCGGGCTGCCTTATTGCAAACCTGCTGACGGGCAATATTTTCGACATCATTTTCGGGTCGCTGGCCACGCTGTTTGCGGCTCTGTGTACCGCCGCCATCGGCAAAGGCGGCCGAAGCACATTAAGATGCGTTCTGGGCTGCCTTATGCCGGTGGTCTGGAACGGCGTGGTGGTGGGCGCCGTGCTGGCCTGGGCGGGGTCGGGCTTCAATATCTTCACCCACCCGGGCGTGTTCGCCGTTTATGCCCTGCAGGTGGCGGCAGGGGAGAGCGCGGTGATGTTTTTGCTGGGTCTGCCCGCCATGCTGCTGCTGCCGAAGAAAAAGTTTTTCAATGATATTATTGTAAAATACCGGTAAGCGATATCATTTGCGATGGACGTTTCCTGATATCTCGGAAAGCGCGGCGGCGGCTTCCATGCCGCAGTCCCTGCTGCGGGCCAGATCGCCCAGAGAGATCATACCCACCAGCTCCCCGTTGTTGCACACGGGGAGCCTTCTTATCTGCGCGTCGGCCATTTTGCGGGCGGCCTCGCCGCTGGGGACGAAGGGTGAGACGGTCACGACCCCGGCTGTCATCACATCGCCCACGGTCATCTCCCCCGGGGAGCCGCCGGCAGCCACGCAGCGGGTCACGATGTCCCGGTCGGTTATAACGCCGCAAAGCTCTCCCGAATCGCCGCACACCGGCAGAGCGCCGATGTTTTGCTCCCGCAGCAGCCTTGCCGCTGAGGTCACGGGCTCCTGGGGACTTATGGATATTACATGGTCGCACATGAGATCGCAAACTTTCATATTGCGTATCCTCCTTTTTTGGAGGATTATAGCCCGGCGGACGGGAAGTTATTCAATCAGCTTTGCCAGCGCCGGCCCCGCTGTGTCGCCGAATAGCCGCACGGCGGCCAGCGCCTCCTGCAGAGTGTTGCCGCTGCTGCCCACTTCCAGAATCAGGGAGCCGGTAGTCAGATGCAGGTTGTAGCGCTGGGGCACTATCTCCACAGGGCGCATAAGCGTGGGGTATTTGGCGGTGACGGCGTTTTGGATATAAAGAGCCAGCTTAAGGTTTTCCCGCCATTTGGGGTTAGAAAGTCCGCTCTCGTCCGTGCCGGAGAGCAGCATGATCTGAGAGGCGCACACGCCGTCCTCGGCGGCCACGGTCTTATATACCTCCTCGCCAGCAATGAGGGCGTCCCTGTGCAGGTCTATTACTATTTTAATAGTAGGGTTATCCTTCAGGTATTTCTGCACGGCTTCGCCGGAACGGGTATAGGAGCCGGTATAGCTGGGGTAGTCGTATATGCTCCTGTCGTGGATGACCTTAAGCCCCGCGGCGGTGAGCTTTTCCGTCAGCTCGTCGCCCACGCGGATTATGTTGTACCTCTTGTCCTCGGTGCGGGTCGAATCGCTGCTGTCGTATTTGTCAAGCCCCGCGGGGGCGTAGGCCTCGCTGGAGTGGGTGTGTATGATAAGTATCTGGGGTTTCCCGCCTGCAAGCTTGATAGACGGCCCCGCCTTCAGCAGCGCCGCGGCGTCAATATCATATTTAGTCTCATTTTTGACCTTCAGCCCGCCGGAGATGGTGGTGGGAATGGCTTTTTCCGCGGCGGATATCGCAGACGCGGGCACAGTGCCGCCGGCGGCTGACGAGGGCGCCGGCGACGCTGCGGACTTCACGGCTCCGGAGGCCGCCGGAGAAACTGCCGCCGCTGAGGCGGCGTTTCTGCGGAATACTATATGATCTATCGCCGACTGCTCCAGCCGCCCGGGTATGCCGGAGCAGATAAGCAGATGTATGCACAGAGCGGCCGCGCCGATGGCGGCCAGTTTTTTAGCGATCCGCATTCGTTCACCTCCAAACTATTGGTATGAGCCCGGCGGAAAAAATATTTCTGTACCGGCAGGAATATTTGTGCTACCATAACAGCTATGTCAACCGAATCGACACAATGCGTCAAATTAATTGTTACTATAAAACGGAGGCCTGAATGAAGATAACTTATAAGCCGAAAGGGGTGTGCTCGCGCCTGATGGAGGTGGAGACCCAAGACGGAAAAATCACAAAAGTGGAGGTTACCGGTGGGTGCAGCGGCAACCTGCAGGGCATTTCCAGACTGGTAGTGGGGATGGACGTGCAGGAAGCCATATCCAGGCTTGAGGGTATAAAATGCGGCAGAAAGCCCACCTCATGCCCGGACCAGCTTGCGCAAGCCCTGAAAAAAAGTCTTGAAAACTGACATTTGGTTAACATAATAAGTTGCCAATGAATTATTTCGTTAACATAACGCAACGAATTTGTAAATTTTCTTTGAACTGGACGGTATGCCCCGGGGGGAATACAGTCAGTTGTTGTCGATTGGTGAAATCGCACAACACAATTTAGGTGGAAAAGTTAACAGTCGTTAACACAATATTTTGCGACAACACGATATTTGTTGTCGAAAACTGTCAAAATGTCATACGCTCCTTTGTACATAATAGTGATTGAATTCGACAAAGAGACTCCGATATAATCAATATGTCCGAATTTGATCGAAAAATATTCCGGCAAAATGCCGGAGTAAATAATACAAACAGGAGCGTAATATGAGAATAGGATTTCCAAAAGCTATCTCCCTCATATGCGCAGTCTGCCTGGCCGCCGCCTTGCTGTGTATGACGGCGCTGGCCAAAGGCACGGGCGCATCCGCGTCCGGCTACAAGGATGTACAGATATATACCGACGGTCTGCTTACAAGCCGCGGGTACATGGCTGAGAACACTACATATGTTTCTCTGACGGCTGTGTGCGGCATGGTGAAAGAGACCGTCGACACCGAAGAGACTGCGAATACCGAAGAGACAGGAGCACCGGCAGCGGAAAAGACCGCGGCCATTGCTGAAAACGAGACTCCCGCCGTAAGCGCGGGGAAAACCGCGGAGCCGGAGGACGGCTCCATCACGGCCATCAATGTGGCCGGAATTACCGTTTCATACACTGCGGGGGACGAATACCTCACGGCCAATGGCCGGTATCTTTATGTGCCGGGCGGGGCCAGGGTCATATCAGGGGAGCAGTGCTTCCCGGTGCGTACGCTTGCAAAGATTTTCGGTCTTGAAGTGAGCTGGTACGGCGAGAAGGCCGCGGTGGAGCTTTCCACCGAGAATATGCAGGTGCTTGAAAGCGGCGACACCTTCTATGACGCCGCGGATCACGATCTGCTGGCCCATATCATTTACGCCGAGGCGGGCAATCAGTGCATGGCCGGCAAGATAGGCGTGGGCAACGTGGTGCTCAACCGCGTGTCCAGCGAAAGATTCCCCAACACGGTGCGGGACGTCATTTACGCCCCCGGGCAGTTTGAGCCGGTACAGCGGGGTACCATCAATTCCACCGCCAACCCCGAATCCGTCATTGCGGCATATATTGCCATGGAGGGCTACAACACCGTCAGCGGCAGCCTTTTCTTCCACAATCCCGGCTCCAGCACAGGCTACCTCAGCGATTCGGACTTTGTGGTTCGCATTCAGGATCACGTGTTCTTCGCGTGATGATTGCGTCCGAAACAAGAATATGATATTATGGGATGCGCTATGTGCGCATCCCTTTTTTAATTTTTAAGGACAGAGCTGGTGAAAATATGCTGCTGGAAGATACGCTTCTGCGGGGCTTTGAAGAGCTGAATATCAGCGCGGATGCCCGGGCCATGGAGCGGTTCCGGGTCTATTACGAATATCTGGAAGAAAAAAACGCGGTGATGAACCTGACGGCCATCAGCGGTGAAAAGGACGTGGCGGAGCTGCATTTTCTGGACAGCGCCGCGCTTTTGAATATGCTTCCCGGGCTTGAGGGCAAATCCGTTGTGGACGTGGGCACCGGCGCGGGCTTTCCGGGCCTGGTGCTTAAGATCCTGTGTCCGGAGGTGAAGCTGACGCTGCTTGACAGTCTTGACAAGCGCATCGCCTTCTTGCGGGAGTGCTGTGAAAAGCTGGGCTTTGAGGACGTGAACTGCGTCCACGCCCGGGCGGAGGAAGCGCCGAAGGAGTTCAGGGAGAGCTTTGATGTTGCGGTTTCAAGGGCCGTTGCGCGGCTGAATGTGCTCAGCGAGCTGTGCGTACCGTTTGTAAGGCCGTCAGGCACGTTTGCAGCCATGAAAGGCCCAGACTGCGCCGGGGAGACAGCGGAGGCAAAAAACGCCGTGGCGGCGCTGGGAGGCCGCATTGAGCGCACAGAGCTTTATACAATACCCGGCACGGAGGTCTCCCATGCCGCGGTGATAATAAAAAAGACCGGCGTCACCGCCGGAAAATACCCCCGCCGCTGGGCGCAGATAAAAAAAGCGCCGCTGTTATAGAAACGCTGTCAACTCTGCTCGGACACTGAGCCGATTCTTTTAACCAACACTTAGCTGATTCTGCCGCCGCGGACATTATTCCGCCAAAACAGAGCAGCGCGGAGCGGGGACCGAAAAAGGACCGAAAAAGGACCGAAAAAGGACCGAAAAAAGGGAGATAGTAATGGAAGTAAAAACGGCTCGCAGACCGGAAATATATATATGCGCCGGCGGGCTTGCCGTTATGGCGGCGCTGTATACCCGGTGGGCGCTGACCGCGGGGCCGCCGGGCGCGGCGGGATACATAGCCGCGTTTGTCAGCGCGGCACTTTTTACGGGGATATGCCTGCGCTTCGTCCGGGGCTGGATGGAGAGCTGGCACACGCTGGGGCGCAGCCGGGAAGAGCCCTGCCCGGAAACAGACGAGAGGCCCTATACGGGGATAAGAATATTCCTTCTGTTTCTGGCGGCGGACATATGGATGATCGTGTTCGTGTACTTTTTGCGTCTGGCCGCCGGTTACAGGGAGAGCTTCGGCGCGGCGCTGAATTTCTGGACGTGTACGGACAGCCAGCACTATCTGGACATAGCCCGGGACTGGTACCTGTCTGAGGGCAGCGTGGACAGGCTGGTGCAGCTGGTTTTTCTGCCGGGCTATCCGCTGGCTGTGCGAGCGGTGAATTATGCGGTGGGGAACTACCTCATTTCAGGATTGCTGGTGTCGGCGTTTTCGTATGCGGGCGCCGGGGTAATGCTCTATAAGCTCATGCGGCTGGACTATTCAAGGGTGGCCTCGGCCCGGGCAATCAAGTACCTTGCCATAATCCCGGGCGGCTTTTTCTTTGCCGCGCCCATGAGCGACAGCCTTTTCCTGCTTTTGAGCCTTGGCTGCGTGTATCTTGTAAGAAAAGAAAAATGGCTTCCGGCCTGCCTTGCGGGCGGACTGGCCGCCTTCACAAGATCGCTGGGGCTTTTGCTGCTGGTGCCGGCGCTGTTTCACCTCATAAGCCTTTCAACTGACAAGAACCTGCGCGGACAGGTGAGCCCATGGAAAAGGCTGGGGCAGTTTGCGGGGCTGCTGCTTATCCCGGCGGGCTTTGCCGCCTATTGCTGGATAAACTACCGGGTGTCGGGAGACCCGTTCAAGTTCATGGAATACCAGCGGGAGCATTGGGGCCAGCAGATGGGCCTTTTCTTCAATACCGCCTCATATCAGACGGAAAATGTCATAGCGTGCTTTCGCTCAGGCCGGATAAGCGACGCGCTGGGGCTGTGGATTCCAAACCTTCTGGCCCAGCTTTTCGCCCTGCTGCTGATGCTGAAAACGGCAAAAAAGCTGCGCCCGGACTATACGGCGTGGTTTGTCGCGTATTTTGCCGTGGCCATTGGCGCCACCTGGCTTTTGAGCGCGCCCAGATATCTTATAGGCCTGCCGGTTATCTATGCGGGCTTTGCCGAGCTGACTGAGCAGCGCCGGGCGGATATCGCGGCAACGGCGGGGTGCGTAATACTGTCCCTTATGTACTCGTGGGCCTTCATAATGCGCTGGCAGGTGTGGTAGGAAAGCGGAGAGAGCTATAAAAATATCCCCGCTGCCGCGCAAGCGGCAGCGGGGATTATTAAATTGGGCTTACTTCTTTTCGCTGTCCTCAGGGGCGACGCAGGTGGCGCACTCGCCCATCTTGAACTTGTTGTGGTCGTAGTCGATGCCGTTTTTGTCGTAATAGTCCTTCACGGCGGACTTCACGGCCTCCTCGGCCAGCACGGAGCAGTGGAGCTTGTGGGTGGGCAGCCCGTCCAGAGCCTCGACCACGGCCTTGTTGGAAAGCTCAAGAGCCTCGGATATGGGCTTGCCCTTGATCATCTCTGTTGCCATGGAGCTGGACGCGATCGCGCTGCCGCAGCCAAAGGTGTTGAATTTGCAGTCGGTTATGGTCTGGGTGTCCTTGTCCACCTTTATGTACATACGCATGATGTCGCCGCATTTTGCGTTGCCGACCTCACCGATGCCGTCGGCGTCCTCCATTTTGCCCAGATTGCGGGGATGCTGGAAGTGGTCCATGACCTTATCACTATAAAGCGCCATAATTTTATCCTCCTTATTTGTTCGCCGCAGCGGGCGTCATATCATATGCTTGCGCTGACCGTTTTTAAGCTCGTCCCACACGGGGGAGATGTTTCTGAGAAAGTCCACCACCTTGGGTACGACCTCGATTATGTGGTCTATCTGAGCCATGTCGTTATACTCGCCAATGGACAGCCGCAGGGAGCCGTGAGCCACCTCGTGGGGCAGACCCAGCGCCAGAAGAACGTGGCTGGGGTCAAGAGAACCGGAGGTGCAGGCGCTGCCGGAGGAAGCGCATATGCCTTCCTGATCCAGCATCAGCAGCAGGGATTCGCCCTCTATGCCCTCGAAGCACATATTCACTGTGCCGGGAACGTGGTGCTCAAGACTGCCGTTTATCTTGGAATGGGGTATCTTTGAAAGCTCCGTGAAGAGCTTGTCGCGCATGGGGATTATTCTGGCGGTGTTGGCGTCCATATTCTCAACGGACTCCTTCAAAGCGGCGGCCATGGCCACTATGCCGGGAATATTTTCCGTGCCGGCCCGCTTGCCCTTTTCCTGAGCCCCGCCCTCAATGATGTTCACCAGAGGCATACCCTTTTTGGCGTACAGCACGCCCACGCCCTTGGGGGAGTGGAACTTGTGGCCGGACAGGGACAGCATATCAATGTTCATCTCCTGAACATTTACAGGGATATGGCCCATGGCCTGCACGGCGTCGGTGTGGAAGGGAATGCCCCTTTCCCGGCACAGTGCGCCGATCTCTTTTATGGGCTGGACGGTGCCGATCTCGTTGTTGGCAAACATCACCGTGACAAGAGCGGTGTCGGGCCGGATGGCGGCCTTCACATCCTCCAGCCGGACAACGCCGTCCTCATGCACGTCCAGCAGGGTGATTTCAAAGCCCTCCCGCTGAAGCTTGTCCAGCGTGTGCAGCACCGCGTGATGCTCGAACTTGGTGGATATTATGTGCTTTTTGCCTTTCTTTGCTCCGTAGAAAGCCGCGGAACGGATGGCCTGATTATCGGCCTCACTGCCGCCGGATGTAAAATAGATCTCGCCGGGATCGGCAGCGCCGATGAGAGAAGCGATAGTCTCCCGGGCTTCGTTCAGCGCCGTCTTGGCGTTCTGGGCGAAGGCGTACAGACTGGAGGGATTGCCGTACTGCTCTGTCAGAAACGGCATCATTGCGTCCAGAGCCGTCTTGCTTACCGAAGTGGTAGCTGCGTTGTCTGCGTATACGAACATATTTATAGCCTCCTTATATCCTATTTGAACAATAGGAATTATATCATCTGCTGTTTCCTCCGTCAAGCGGAAGAAGCGTCTTTTTGCTGTTTCCATCGCTCTGCGCTTAAAAGGTCAGCCAGAGAGATGGAGTCGAAATAACTGTTTGTCAGACTGTCTACCTCCTTCCACATGGGGAGGGTCAGGCAGCTGGCCGCCCGCTCACAGCCCGCTTCGCCGTCCTTGAGACAGCTGACAGGCGCCAGAGATTCCTCAATGGAGCGGAGTATTTCGCCCACGGTGTAACTTTCGGGCCACCGGCAAAGGCGATAGCCGCCGTCTTTGCCGCGGCTGCTTTCGATAAGCGCGGCCTTTTTGAGATGGCCGACTATCATTTCCAGATACTTCACCGAAAGCTCCTGCCGCTGGGAGATCTCCGTCAAAGAGACGTAACCGCGCTGGCCATGGGCGGCCAGATCTATCATTACCCGCAGTGCGTAGCGGCCTTTGGTTGTGATGTTCATGTCTCGCCTCCTTTTTACGGTTTCAATATACCATAAAAACAATAGGATATATGTAGCGGATGCAACACATAATCACCTGTGCAGAAATTGCACAAGAAAAACGAAAAAACGTCTTGCTTTATTTCGCTAATGTGTTATCATGGTAATGCGATGAAAAATTGATACATAATTCAGGAGGAAGAAAAATGAAAAAGCTTATCAGTATTATGCTTGCGCTGGTGATGGTTCTGGCGCTGTGCGCCTGCGGCAGCAAGAACGCCGCCACCGGCACCGACACCGGCTCCGCCGCCGCCACCGGCACGGATGCCGATAAATATGTTGTACTGGACACTCCCATCTCCACCGAGCAGTACGGCATAGCCTTCAAAAAAGGTGCCACCGAGCTTGCCACCGCCGTGAAGGAACAGCTGGACGCCATGTGGGCCGACGGCACCTTCAAGAAGATTGCCGAGACCTGGCAGAACGGTCTGCCCGATATGCTCTGCTATGAGGACGCGAAAGTCGCCACCCCCGACGGCGCTGAGGCCATTCCCATGGATAAGACAAAAAAGACCCTCACGCTGGGCTTTGACGCAAACTATCCCCCCTACGGCTACAAGGACACCGACGGCAGCTATGTGGGCTTTGACATTGACCTGGCCAAAGAGGTCTGCACCCGTCTGGGCTGGGAGCTCAAGCTGCAGCCCATCGACTGGAACTCCAAGGACATGGAGCTCAATTCCGGCAGCATTGACGTCATCTGGAACGGCATGACCATGACCGGCCGCGAGAACGATTACACCTGGGTAGGGCCTTATGTGGATAACTCCATCGTTGTGGTCGTCAAGTCCGACTCCGGCATAACCAAGCTCTCCGACCTTGCCGGCAAGAACGTCATCACCCAGAAGAGCTCCTCCGCCGAGACCGCGCTGACGGCTTCTGTCGAGGACGGCGGCACCCAGGCAAATCTGGATCTTGCCAAGTCCTTCGCCAAGCTTGAATCCACCGCGGATTACAACACCGCTTTCATGAACCTTGACTCCGGCGTGGACGACGCCGTGGCAGTGGATATCGGCGTTGCCAATTATCAGCTGGCTTCCCGCAACGGCTGAAAAACAAACAGCTGAAAAAAAGGAGCGCAGAAACTGTCTGCGCTCCCTTTCCGCGTCTTATAACTTCCGCTGTAAAGGAGAGCATAAATGGATTTTCTCAGTATAGTCCGCCAGCTTATGGACGGACTGGGCAACACGCTTCTGGTTTTTTTTCTCACTTTGATATTTTCCCTGCCGCTGGGCCTGCTGGTGTGCTTCGGGCGCAAGTCGCGCTTTAAGCCTCTGAGCTGGCTGATGCGGTTCTTTATCTCCATACTGCGGGGCACCCCGCTGATGCTCCAGATAATAGTGGTGTTTTTCGGCCCCTACTATATTTTCGGCGCCCGCCTGAGCTCCGGCTACCGGGTCATCGCCGTAATAGTGGCGTTTTCTGTGAACTACGCCGCGTATTTTGCGGAGATATACCGCTCCGGCATTGAATCCATACCGCTGGGTCAATATGAAGCGTCCGAGGCTCTGGGCTACGGCAAGGGCCAGACCTTCTTCAAAATAATCCTGCCCCAGATGGTAAAGCGGGTGCTGCCGTCGGTGACGAACGAAGTCATCACGCTGGTAAAGGACACCTCGCTGGCCTTTGTTATCAGCTTTACAGAGATGTTCACCGTGGCCCAGCAGGTGGCCTCGTCCCAAACGACGGTTATGCCGCTGTTCGTGGCCGGACTTTTCTATTATATATTCAACGCGGTGGTGGCATGGGGCATGGCCAGGCTGGAAAAAGGCCTTGCCTACTATAACTGAGGAGGCGCCGAAATGATACTTGAAATGAACAAAATCAAAAAGAACTTCGGCGGCCTTGAAGTGCTGAAAGATATCTCGCTCAATGTTGACCGGGGCGAGGTCGTGTCCATAATCGGCCCCTCCGGCTCCGGCAAATCCACGCTTTTGCGCTGCGCCACCTTTTTGGAAACCATAGATTTGGGAGAGATAAAATACATGGACACCGCCGCTGCGTGGACGGGGGAGGACGGCAGAGCCGAATACCTGCCGCCGGCGGAGCTGAGAAAGGTCAAGAGCTACTACGGGCTTGTGTTCCAGCAGTTCAATCTTTTCCCCCACTACACCGTGATGAAAAATGTGATCGACGCGCCCATATCCGTTCAGAAGCGCTCCAGGACCGAGGTCACGGCAGAAGCCTGGGAGCTGCTGAAAAAAATGGGCCTTGAGGACAAGGCGGAGTGCTATCCCTGCCAGCTCTCCGGCGGACAGCAGCAGCGGGTGGCCATAGCAAGAGCGCTGGCCATGAATCCGGACATCCTCTTTTTTGACGAGCCCACCAGCGCCCTTGACCCGGAGCTTACCGGCGAGGTGCTCAAGGTCATACGCCGGCTGGCGGAGGAGAAAATGACCATGGTCATCGTCACCCACGAAATGGCTTTTGCCCGGGCCGTGTCCGACCGGGTCATATTCATGGACGGGGGCGTCATCGTGGAGCAGGGCGACCCTGAAAAGGTGCTGGGCGATCCCGACCGGGAGCGGACAAAGCAGTTTCTGCGCAGCTATCAGCAATGAGGATATATTATACCGTACTGGACCCCACCGGCAATATCACCGCGCTGGCCCAAACGCCGGTGCCCCGCCAGCTGCAGCCCGCCGCGGCCAAGGCCATAATGGAAAAGGACGCGGAGTGCGAGCAGGTGGGCTTTATCGAAAAATCCTCCGGCAGTGAGCGCCTGCAAATGATGGGCGGGGAGTTTTGCGGCAACGCCGCCATGTCTTTCGCGGTGCTAAGGGCGGAGAAGCTGGGGCTTGACAACCTTGAGACCGGCGTGGAAATCTCCGGCGCGGCAGAGCCTGTGCCTGTTGTGGTCAAAGCGGAAAAAGACTTTTATACCGGCACAGTGTCCATGCCCCTGCCGCTGGAAATAAAAGCCCTTACAGTGGATGGCTTAAGCGCGCCGGCGGTGATCTTTCCGGGCATAGCCCATGCCGTTATAACCGGGCCCATGGATAGAGAACGGGCGGAAAAACTCATCCGCGGCTTTGCCGACGCCGCGAAAGCGGAGGCCTTCGGCATGATGCTTTTAAGCCCCGATGAGAGCGCCGTGACGCCGCTGGTGTATGTGCGCTCCACGGATTCTGCTGTCTGGGAAAGCTCCTGCGCCAGCGGCACTGCCGCTGTGGGTGCATGGGCGTCCTTTCGCAGCGGCGAGGATGCGCGCCTGACGCTTATTGAGCCTGAGGGCAGCCTGAAAATAGAAGCCCGCACGGACAGCGGCAAGCTAAAGGGACTGTATCTCACCGGGGAAGTGCGGATAGTCGGCGGAAAATTCATAGATTTGACTTGATTCGCGGTAAAACATCAGGTATCATGAGTAACGCGCCCTGTGGGCGCGTTACTTTGTCAATATGCTCAACGGGGGCGCGCTGATGGGAAATACCAAAAAGATAATTACGCTTTTGCTGGCACTGGCGCTGTGTATGGGCCTGTGCGCCTGCGGACAGTCGGGAAAATATAAAACGGTGAAGACCCTGCAAAGTCAGGGCTACTATCTGGGCTTCAGAAACGATGATCAGCTGGCTTTCTACGTCACCGCCGCGCTGAAGGTACTTCAGGCTGACGGCACTGTGGGCACGCTTTCTCAAAAGTGGTTCGGTGAAAACAAAGTCAAGTTCGATTCCGACGCCGCGGCGCTGGACGACGTGGGATACATAGCGCCCCGCACGCTGATAGTGGGCGTGGACGAGAACGCCTTTCCCATCAGCTCCGCTGACAACGGCGTGTATTCCGGCTTCGATGTGGAGCTGGCTCAGGCGGTGTGCGCAAAGCTGGGCTGGGAGACGCAGTTCATTTCCATCCAGCCCCAAAACGCCTATGTGGAGCTTTCCTCCGGCAATGTGGACGTGGCCTGGGGCGGCATGACGCTGGACCCCAAGTCCACCCAGTACGCTTCCTTCGGCCCGTATATGGAAAACGACGTGGTCGTGGCCGCCCTTTCAGCGTCCAAAGGCGGCTTGTCCGGCAAGACCCTTTATATGGATTCCTCATCACAGTCGATGTCCATACTGGATTCCGACGCCAAGCTAAAGGAAAAATTCGGCCAGATAACCCGCCGCACCGGCGGCGCGGCAGGGCTTTTTGCGTCGCTGGACGCAGGGGAGTGCGACCTCATACTTACAAACAGCACCGCAGTCCAATATAAAAATACACACTGAAATAATAACCCCGCTCTCATTTGAGAGCGGGGTTTGATTTGCGATTTTTTACTTTATGTCGAAGCCGTACTGGGCAAGAACGGTCTTTACGGCGGCTTGATCGTTTGAAACGATGTACAGCACATAGTTTCCGCTTTGAGCCACCACGGCGGCGTTTATCTTGGCCACCTCGGTGGGGACGTAGTTTTCGTAAGAGGAGACCTGACTTGTCTGGCGGGTCTGGCAGGCAGTGAGTATTCTGCCGGCGGCGGCGCTGTCCACAGCTTCAAACACGGCGCATTCCTCAGCCGTGGCCATGGAGGAGAAGTACACGTCGCTTTGCTTCACGTCGGCGGCGTCGATGCCGTAAAGGGTCTGGGCGGCGGTGGATTTATCGCTCATGGAGTCGGTGTAGGCGCCGCTTTTGATGATGGCGGAGGCCATGGCGCTTATATCAACATCCTTCGGCGTTTTTGCAGTTCCGCAGCCTGTGGCTGCCAGCAGTATAAGCACAGACAGTATGGCGGAAACGGCGCCGGTAAATCTTTTCATTGTAAACTCCTTTTCTTATGTGCGCTCCACATAGTGTGTGCGGATAACGTCCATCCATGTGGAATAATATGAGGGCTTAAAGTGTACGCCGTCCTCGGTGACGTCAGAGGGGAGAAAGCCGTCCTTGTCGGCAAGAGGGGTGAAATCGTCCAGATACCAAAGGCCCTTGTCGGCGCATATCTGGTGCAGCTCGCTGTTAAATTCCAAAACTCTGGTCTTGGTGAAATAGGGGCTGTGGGAGGATTTATACGCGCTCACCGGCGTCAGGGACATGACATATATGTCCGCCGAGGGCTGCAGCGCCCGGATATCGTCTGCCAGCGAGGCGTAATCCTTCGCGAAAGCGGCGGCGTCGGAGCCGATCTCGTTGATACCGAGAAGAATGTATATCCTGAGATACTGCTTTGCTTTCAGCGCTTCCATAACAGTGCACTGGCCGCCCCGCTTGTCGGAAATTTTCTGGGTGCGGACATTGTTGATGCTCATTCCCGTGCCGGAAAGATAGTCGCAGGTGCTCACACCGCCGTAA
Source organism: uncultured Oscillospiraceae bacterium (assembly GCA_964559305.1). Taxonomy (GTDB): domain Bacteria; phylum Bacillota; class Clostridia; order Oscillospirales; family Oscillospiraceae; genus UBA2922. Next base: position 18,078 of record CAZLIJ010000001.1, read on the forward strand.
AGATACAGCCCGTCGATAAGCGAGTTGCCGATGAAAACACTGTCGGTAAAGAAATCGTCGTCTGCGGCCTGCATGGCCTTAAGGTCGGGCGCGCCGTTGACGGGCACCGGCGTTGCAGCGGGTGTGGGCGTGGGCGTTGGCGTGGGGGAGGGCAGGGCGTCCGCCGGAGGCGTCACGGCCCCGGAAACCTGATTTTCAGGCTGCCTGGCCTCGTGCTCACCGCTGCCGTCAAAGATAACCAGTGTCAGTACCACAACGACTACACATACAAGAAGAAATATTATATATATACCACCGGTTGAATTTCCGGCACGGCGTCTGTTCATCATAGCACCCCGGGAAAAGTAAAAAAGAATAGGTCCAGGAGACCCTTGCAGAATGATTATATGTTTTAATCGGGTGATATGCAAGCGTATTTTAGCTAAATCTCGACAAAAATTAGCAGGCAATTTCAGGTATCTTAATTGGTATTAATTCAGCGGCGATATGATTGACCGAAGACCTTATTGGTGATACAATACCATGTCTACTTATAATTATATCGGAGGCTTGAACAAATGTGGACGGCGGACAAATGGAAAGATTTTGAAGTTATTGACTGCTCCGGCGGAGAAAAGCTGGAGCGGTGGGGCAAGTACTGTCTTGTCCGTCCCGACCCGCAGGTCATATGGGACACGCCCCGGCGGGACCCCCGGTGGAAAGACCGGGACGCAAGATACAGCCGCTCGTCCTCCGGCGGGGGCAGCTGGGACAGGGGCGGCCTGCCAAAAAGCTGGCAGGTGAGCTACCGGGAGCTGACCTTCAACATCAAGCCCATGAATTTCAAGCATACCGGCCTTTTCCCGGAGCAGGCCGCCAACTGGGACTGGGCCATGGAGCTTATAAAAAAAGCCGGCAGAGAGGTGAGCGTGCTCAATCTTTTCGCCTACACCGGCGGAGCCACGGTGGCCTGCGCCAAAGCGGGCGCCGCGGTGTGCCATGTGGACGCGGCAAAGGGAATGGTCTCCTGGGCCCGTGAAAACGCCGCTGCCTCCGGGCTTGAGGACGCGCCTATACGCTGGATAATCGACGACTGCGAAAAATTTCTCGACAGAGAGATACGCCGGGGCAGAAAATACGACGCTGTCATAATGGACCCGCCCTCTTATGGCCGGGGGCCCGGCGGGGAGATTTGGAAGCTGGAGGATAATCTCTGGCCCTTCGTTTCAAAATGCGCGGACGTGATGTCCGATGATCCGCTTTTCGTTTTGATAAACTCCTATACCACGGGTCTTGCCCCGTCGGTACTCAGCTATATTTCGGACAGCATATTCACGAAAAAATACGGCGGAAGCTCCCGCAGCGGGGAGCTGGGCCTTCCGGTGACGGATTCCGGCCTTATACTGCCCTGCGGCGCCAGCTGCCGCTGGACCCGGGGCTGAGGGACGCCGCACCCACATAAATATCGAGGTATCAAATGAGCGCGATAATAAAAACCGAAAATCTGCATTTTACTTTTCCTGACGACGAGGCCGAAACTCTCAAGGGGCTTAACATATCCATTGAGGAGGGCAGCTTTGTGGCTGTGCTGGGGCATAACGGCTCCGGCAAGTCCACGCTGGCCAAGCATTTCAACGCCATACTTGTGCCCACGGCGGGCCGGGTGCTGGTGGACGGTATGGACACCGCACTGGATGAAAACCTTCTCAGCGTGCGCAGCACCGTGGGCATGGTGTTTCAAAACCCGGACAACCAGATAGTCGCCAACGTGGTGGAGGACGACGTGGCCTTCGCGCCGGAAAATCTGGGCGTGGAGCCCGGCGAGATCCGCCGGCGGGTGGACGCCGCCTTGAAGCAGGTGGATATGTACGAATACCGCTCCCACGCGCCCCATCTCCTCTCCGGCGGGCAGAAGCAGAGAGTGGCCATCGCCGGGGTCATCGCCATGGAGCCTCGGGTCATCGTGCTGGACGAACCCACCGCCATGCTGGACCCCCAGGGCCGGGGCGAGGTCATATCCACTGTAACAAGGCTCTGCCGTGATAAGGGCATCACCGTGGTGCTCATAACCCACCATATGTCCGAATGCGTGGGCGCGGACAGGCTTATAGTCATGTCCAACGGCACCGTGGCGGCGGACGGAACTCCGGCAGCGGTTTTTTCGGATGTGGAAATGATGGAACGGGAGGGATTGACCGTCCCCGCCACCACCAGAACGGAATACGAGCTTAACAAACGCGGCTTTTCTCTGCCGCTGACCGCGCTGACGGTTGAGGACTGCGCCGCAGCCATAGCGGCAAGCCTGGGAAAATAAAGCAAAGGAACAAAATACAAAATGTCTGAAATCAGGGTGGAGGGGCTTCGCCACGTTTACAGTGCCGGCACTCCATTTGAAAAAGTCGCCATAGACGATATAAATCTGACCATCCCCCACGGCCAGCTGGTGGGTATCATCGGTCATACAGGCTCGGGAAAATCCACGTTTATCCAGCATCTCAACGGCCTTTTGAAGCCTACGGCAGGAAAAATATTCTGCGACGGGCAGGATATAAATGAAACCAAGCAGATAACTCACGACGTCAGGTTCAAGGTGGGGCTGGTGTTTCAGTATCCGGAGTATCAGCTCTTTGAGGAGACCGTTTACAGGGATATCGCCTTCGGCCCAAAAAATATGAAGCTGAGCGACGAGGAAGTGGACAGACAGGTGCGGGAAGCCGCCAGCTTTGTGGGCGTGGACGAGTCATTTTTTGAGCGCTCTCCTCTGGAGCTTTCCGGCGGACAAAAGCGCAGAATAGCCATCGCCGGCGTCATAGCCATGCGCCCGGGCACGCTTATTCTGGACGAGCCCACGGCGGGCCTTGACCCGGAGGGCTGCCGTCAGGTGCTGGGCAATATCTGCGACTATCGCCGTCAGTCCGGCTCCACCGTGATTCTTGTCAGCCACAGTATGGACGATGTGGCCCGCATAGCGGACCGGCTAATAGTATTTTCCCACGGCGGGATATATATGGACGGCAGCCCGCAGGAGGTCTTTTCCCACCCGGACGAGCTTACCCAGATAGGTCTTTCCGTGCCGGAGCCCACGGCCATAGCCATGGCTCTGCGGCAAAAGGGCGTGGTGCTCAATGAAGCCATATATACCACCGAGCAGCTGGCGGATGCCGTGACCCGGCTTGGAAAGGGGGCGGGGGTATGCTGAAGGACGTCACCCTTGGCCAGTTCTTCCCCGGCGACACCGTGGTGCACCGGCTTGACCCGCGCACCAAGCTCATATGGGTCATCCTGTATATCGTGGCACTTTTCAACGCCTACAACTGGTGGTCGTATCTGGCCGTCTTTGCCGTGACGGTGGCGTGCATCTGGGCTTCCAGAATAAAACCCAAAACCATACTCCGGGGTCTCAAGCCCCTTATAATCGTTATTGTGCTCACGGCTGTGCTGAACCTTTTTTATACCGACGGCACGCCGGTGCTGCCCGGCTGGATAATCACCTGGGAGGGCATGAAAAAGGCCTTCCTTCTGGTGGCGCGCATTATGATGCTCATTGCTGGCACCTTTCTTCTGACCTACACCACCAGCCCCATCGCCCTTACAGACGGCATGGAAATACTGTTCGGGCCCCTTAAAAAGATTAAAGTACCAGTGCACGAAATGAGCATGATGATGTCCATGGCGCTGCGCTTTATCCCCACCCTGACAGAGGAAACGGACAAGATAATGTCCGCCCAGAAGGCCAGAGGCGCGGACTTTGAAACAGGCAGCCTTTTGCAGCGGGCAAAGGCCCTGCTGCCCATTCTGGTGCCCCTTTTCGTTTCGGCTTTCCGCCGGGCGGACGAGCTGGCCGTTGCCATGGAGAGCCGCTGTTATCACGGCGGCGAGGGCCGCACAAGAATGAAGACCATGAAAATGGCCGCCCGGGACTGGATAGCGCTTATACTGGGCGCGGCCTTTGTTGCCGGTGTGATAGTCATGAAGAAGTTCGGACTTTGATATGCGAAATATTGCCTTAAGACTTAAATACGACGGCTCTGCCTATCACGGCTGGCAGGTGCAGAAAAAGGACGTCAGCGTGTGCGAAACGCTGGAAAAGGCCCTGACGGAGAAGTGCGGCCACAGCGTGAAGGCCGTGGGCTGCGGCAGGACGGACGCGGGCGTCCACGCCCTTCGCTACTGCGCCAATTTCCGCACGGACTGCCGCATACCGGCGGACAGATTCCCGCTGGCGGTGAATTCCTGCCTGCCCAAGGACATCTCCGTGGTGGACGCGGTGGAAGCGCCGGAGGA
>CAZLIJ010000001.1:22350-24352 GCA_964559305.1 uncultured Oscillospiraceae bacterium
TCGGCTCCTGCATAAAAAAAGAGTATATCTATAAGATCCTCAACTCCCGCATCCGGGACCCATTTCTGGAAAATCGCAGCTGTTTTTATCCACAGGAGCTGGACATGGACAAAATGAGCCGTGCCGCCAAAGCCTTTGAGGGCACCCATGATTTTCGGGCGGTGCGCTCCGTGGGCACGGAAACCCGCACCACCGTGCGCACGGTGTACTGGTGCCGCTGCGAAAAAGAAGGGGAGCTTGTCACCGTGTCCATATGCGCTGACGGCTTTCTTTACAATATGTGCCGGGCCATGGTGGGCACCATGGTGTACGCCTCCTACGGCAAGATCGTTCCCGAGGATATACCCCGGCTTCTTGAAAAAGGCGACCGGCGTCTTACAGGCCCCACCATGCCGCCCCAGGGCCTTTATCTCAATCGGGTCTGGTACCCCGGCACCGTGGGCGATATGATGATAAAAGACTGAAAACCCTATATTTATTCACAAATTAGTGCTACAATAAAGCTTCAGTTCAAAGCGGAGGGAGGCGGACGCCGCGAAAAGGAAAAATAGAGGCTTCAAGACAAAAACAAGGCAGATAATACTGCTGGTTTTGATTGCGCTTGTCATCGGGGCGGCCGTTATAGTGTTCTTGAACCGGGGCAATATCGGCGAGGCTCTTTCCGCCGGGAAAAAATCCACCGGCTACACCGGCGACCCCTTCACCTTTGAATCCGGTTCCCGGCAGGTGTGCGCGCCGGTGGGCAACGGACTGGCGCTGGCCTCCACCAACGGCATTCAGCTGCTGGATTCCGGCGGCTCCACAGCGGCAAAGCAGGTGTATTCCATGAAAACGCCGGCGCTGACCGTCTGCGACACCAAGGCCGCGGCATACGATGTGGGCGGCACGGGGATATGCACGGTGGACATGAAGGGCAACGTGACCCAGACAGTTTCCGACGACCCCATTATTTCCGCCGCCATGAACGAGAACGGCTGGCTCACGGTGTGCACTCAGGCCTCCGGCTACAAGGGCCGGGCCACGGTGTATAACGCCGACGGGCAGGCCGTTTACCAGTGGAATTCGGGAGAGGGCTATCTTCTCAAGGCAGAGGTTTCGCCGGGAGGCAAATATCTGGCGGCGCTGTGCGCGGGGGAGAGCGGCGGCGCGGTGCATCTTTTCGCCCTGAGCAGCGAAAAGGAGCAGGGCGCCTTCACCACTCCCAATGAACTGCTGACAGATATGCACTGGCTCACGGAAAACCGCGTGTGCGTCCTCAGCCAGAGCCGCTGCGCTGTTATAGACAGGACGGGCGAGCAGAAGGGCAATTACGATTTCGCCGGCCTTTATCTGACGGATTATTCCTTCGGAGGCGACGGCTTCGCGGTGCTGATGCTGGGCAAATACCGCACCGGCGGCACGGGCACGCTGATGTCCGTGGGCTCTGACGGCAAGCTGATGGGTCAGGCGGAGATAGCAAGCGAGCTTATCTCCATCACCGCGCACAAAAAATATGTTGCCGCGCTGTGCTCGGACGGTGTGAAGCTTTTCACCCAGTCCATGTCCCTTGCCGGCAGCGGAGAAAACACAGCGGGCGTGAAAAGCGCCGTGCCGCGCCTGAAAGGCGACGTGCTGCTGGTATCGTCATACTACGCCGAAATACGCAGCTTCTGACATATAGAAAAACCGTGGGAGGACAAGCATGAGAGCCGTCATAGACATAGTGCTGTTGCTGATACTTGCCTACTGTACCTGGATGGGCTGGAAAAAGGGCCTTGTTAATACGGGGCTGGGCATTCTGGCCATAGCTGTGGCCCTTTTCGCGGGAAGTCTTTTGTCATCCGCGTTTTCAAACCAGCTTGTTCCGGCATTTAAACCCTTTGCCAGCGGTATAATAGAAACTAAAGCCGAAAGAGCCCTTGCGGACATGGGGGAGGAATATAAAGGGCTTTCGATAGACGACGTGGTGGCCGCCCAGCCTGAAAAGAAATACGACTACTGCCTCAACCTTTACAAAGAAGCC
>CAZLIJ010000002.1:0-22682 GCA_964559305.1 uncultured Oscillospiraceae bacterium
TGCCAGTACCCCGTCCCTGTCTTTATCAAATGCCCCGTCGTCGTAGTGGGCATGAGTATCAAAATACATATTTGTCCTCCGTTAAGATATGTCTGTCATTATAACCCGGTTTCCACCGGCAGGCAACCACTTTACACCGCTATGATGGGCTGATATAATAACTGTCTATGAAGAAAAGACTTTTATCCCCGGAATGGGCAACAGATAAATACATATATCTTATGCTGGCCGTTTTCCCGATTTGGACAGGCTTTCAGGGCTATGCAAACATAACTTTTTCCAAGTTTATGTTCTTTGCCGTAACCGGAGGGCTGTGGCTGTTATGGATAACGGCGGCGGCTTTTTACCGGCGGGAAAGACCCACAATATCAAAATGCGGCTGGGCGGTGCTGGCGCTTATGGGAATTGCCTGCCTGTCGTCTGTCTTTTCGCCCTACGGAGCCGACGTTATCATCGGCGCCGGCAGGTACGACGGGCTGGTATCTCTTTTACTGTACGGCTGCATGTTTCTGGGCGTGTCGGCCTATGCCCGGCCAAAGCCCGGTTATTCCGCGGCGCTGGCCTTTTCCGTGTCGGTGTGCTGTGTGGTCTCCCTGTTCCAGCTGCTGGGTCAAAATCCGCTGTCTCTGTTCCCCGGCTCCCTCAATTATTTCGACCACGGCATAAAATATTCGTCGGAATTTCTTGGCAACATCGGCAATGTGGACGTGTTCGCAGCCCTTTTGTGCGTGGCGGTACCCATCTTCTTCGGCGAATACCTTTGCCGGGAGGGCAAAAAATACGCGCTTTTTCTGCTGCCCGCCGTCTTGGGTGAATTTGTCGCTCTGGAATCCGGCGTGGCTTCCGCAAAGCTGGGGCTGGCGGTAAGTCTTGTGATCTCTGTCATAGTGCTGGCAAACAGGAAGCGGCTTAAAAAGCTGGCTGTGGTCATTCTTGCCGCGGCGCTGGCCGCGGGACTTTCCGGCGCTGTGCACTTCACAGCCGGCGGAGTCGTTTTCGGCAAAGCGGAGGTTCAGGCTGCGGACAGCGCCCCCGCCGCTCAGACAAGCACGATGTCTGAAATAAAAGAAATGCTCCACGGCCATTTTGAGGATAGCTATGGCTCCGGCCGCATAGGCATCTGGCGGCAGTGTCTGGAGGTCTACCCACAGCACGCCATTATTGGCGGCGGCCCGGGCACAGTGGCCGACAGGATAGAGATAAACTATTCCCGCTATGTCTCCCAGACCGGCAGAACCCTGAAAACCAGCGTGGACAACGCCCACAACGAATATCTGGGCTATCTGATGGACGAAGGAATTGCGGGTCTGGGCGCGTATCTCGCCATGGCGGTGATGACACTTATAATTTGGATAAAGCGGCGCAGAGAGCCTGTGGCGGCTCTGGGCTGCGGCATGATCGGCTACTGGGTACAGAGCTTTTTCGGTATTGGGCTGTGCCTTGTTCTGCCGGTGATCTGGCTTATTTGGGGACTGATGTGGCCCGCGGAAAGCAAAAAGGAGACACCTGATGACAAACGAAATTTACGACGAGCTGATAAGCGGCATCCTGGAAAGTCTTAATGTGGAGGAACTGAGCCTGGGCCGCTCCTGGCTTTCTGCCCGGCTGTCCGACGGCGGCGTGGGCATATCAGCCCACTTCCCCGGCGCTTTTAAAGGTTTTGGTCTTATTTCCGCCCGGGACGCTGCCGGGTCTATATTGTCCGACGATCAGGAGCGGGCCGCTGCGGGTCTTGCCGTCATAAACGCATATTACAACAGCCCCGCCCGGCTTGAAGCCTTCCGCTGCCGTACCGACATGGACGCGGTGTGCACCCGGGGCATGGACGTTGCGGGAAAAACCGTTGGCATGGTTGGGCACATGGGCCGCACGGCCCGGGCGCTGGGCGCGGCGAAAAAGCTTTATGTATTTGAGCTTGACCCCAGACCCGGCGATCTGCCCGCCGAGGAGGAGTCCCGGCTGCTGCCGGAGTGCGACCTTGTGATAATGACCGGCACTGTGCTTATAAATCACACCCTGCCCCAGCTGCTTACACTGTGCTCCGGCGCGGAAAAGATACTGCTGGGCCCCTCCGTGCCTATGTGCCCCGCCCTGCCTGTGGACAGGCTTTCCGGCGCGGTAATAACAAAGCCCAGGGAATTTTCGGCATGGAACATGAGCTATTCCGGCTCGCCCATGTCCTTCGCCGAAAGCTTTATTCTGGACACGAAAAAACTCCGCCCCTGAGGGCGGAGTTTTTTCATTATTCAGATGTTCACAAACCCGCCGTCGCAGGTGATGATCTGCCCTGTGATAAAGGACGCGGCGTCCGACGCGAGAAAGCTCACCGCGGCTGCTATATCCTCCGGCCTTCCCAGCCGCCCCAGCGGCGTATTATGGGCAAGCTCCTCAAGAGCCTCCTCACCCAGAGGTCTTAGCATATCCGTATCAACGGCGCCCGGCGCCACGCAGTTCACCCTTATGTTGGTGGGCCCAAGCTCCGCCGCCAGTGACCGGGAAAGACCCACAATGGCGTGCTTTGTGCTGGAATAGGCCGCTTCGCAGCTGGCTCCGTGCTCCCCCCAGATGGAGGCGGTATTGACTATGCAGCCCGCGTGCTCATGGAGCATATTTGGCAGCACGGCCTGAATGGTGTTGAATGCTCCGTTGACGTTCACAGCGAAAATGCGGCTCCAGTACTCGGGCGTAATATCCTGAAACTGGTGCTGCTTTGCTATGCCGGCGTTATTCACCAGCAGCGTCACATGGCCCAGCCGGGCTTCTATGGCTGCCACCATTGCGTCCACCGCTTCTTTGTCCGCCACGTCCGCCTGATATGACATGGCGGTATGGCCCTCGTTATTTAGCCTGTCCACCAGCTCCTCGGCCATATCCCGGCGCTCAATATAATTGATGCACACGGCATAGCCATCCCGGGCGAGACGGGTGGCTTCCGCCCGGCCTATACCTCTTGACGAGCCGGTTATCAGCGCGACTTTACCCATTGCTCCGCCCCCTCATGTCTTTCTGTAAAGCACATAACCGCAGCGGCAGGAGATGTGCAGCTTGCCCTTGCCCCGGGGCACTCTAAGCCAGGTCTTGCACTGGGGGCATTTATAAAAGCGCCAGTCCCCGCGCTGAGCGAAATGCTCACGGCGGATGGCGACGTTGGCGGAAATGCCGGTGAAAAATCCCCTGAAGCGGGCGTTTTGCGCGGCTCTAAGGGTAATATTGCGGGACATGACCCTTAAAAGGCTGGACATAACAAGTATGAGCGACAGGGTCTGCAAAATCATGGCCGGCCAGCCGCCGGCCCAGCTGCGCAGAAGGTATGCCGCCGGCAAAAAGACCACGCCAAAAAACAGCTGGGTCTTTGCCAGAGTATCCGGGCCGTTGCGCCCGGCGAAAAATGTACGCATTTTATTTGCCATTGTCGTCCTCCACACGGGCCAGATGCTCCGCTATCATCGCTCTGGCTCTTTCCGCCAGCTCCACGGTCTTTTCCGCCTTTACTTCCTCCGCGGGGATAACGTCTATAATATCATAATATACGTCTGTCTTTCTGGGAAAACGCCTGCCAACCCGCTCTGTGCCGCTTATGGCGCTTATCACCAGCGGCGCGTCGGCTTTCTGGGCTATTTTAAAGGAGCCGGCGTGAAACTCCCCCATTTTTCTGCTTCTGCTGCGGGTCCCCTCGGGATATATGGCCATGGAGACCGCCCCGCTTTTTATATAGTCCGCCGCTTCGATAATGGTTTTCATGGCGTTGCGGGCATTCTCCCGGTCTATGGGCAGACAGCAGCATTTGTGCAGAAATCTGCCCACCATGGGCAACTTTAAGTTGGCGGGCTTTGATATAAAGGCCACTTCGTAATCGAACAGGGCTTCGTAGGCCAGAATAGGGTCAAGGTTTGATCTGTGATTGGATATAAGCAAAAATCTTGTGTCGGTAGGCAGCTTTTCAAGCCCGGAAACGTGCATCCGCACGCCGCAGTGAAAGCGCACCACCTGCGCCACCTGACGGGTGTTCCACATGAAAAATTTCTCCGGCCTCTCCACCCGCTTGCTGCCGCTGGAAAAAAGCGTTATCAGCCACGCCAGCAGCACATACGCCACATAGCCGCCCACATAGCCGCCAAGTCCAAGGCATATGACCTTCCAAACGTCGTACCACACGGTCACTAAACCGTTGGTCAGGGTCATAACAAGGGCAAAAACAATTCCTATTATAATGCACGACATGACAATTATCATGGCATACTCCTTAAAATAATTTAACTAATACATTCTATTATGCAGCGGCCCCCTCTGTTAAGAAGCCGCAGGCAAAAGTATATCATTTTTGCACCCCCGTTTTCAAGGGCGTGTTTGTATTTGGCTGCGATGTGGTATATAATTAACAGAAAATACACTTTTAAGGAGCGCGAGCATGAAAGTATCCCAGCTTCCCTACCGGCGTGTCACCGCCGGGGAGTTCAAAGCCGCGGCGGATAAGGCCGTGGCGGCAATAAATAACGCCGCGTGTGTGGATGATATTCTTGCGGCGCGGCAGGAATATCTGAAAACCGTTGAGGATTTTTCCACCGCCTCATCCCTTTCTTATATGCGTTACAGCATCAACACCGCCGACGAATTCTATCTGAAGGAAAAGGATTATTACGACGAGGCGGGCCCCACGGCGCAAAGCTGCGCCCTTCAATACGCCGCCGCGCTGCTGGACTCTCCCTTCCGGGCGGAGCTTGAAAAGGCCCTGTCGCCGGTGCTTTTCAAAAGCATGGAGGTGCAGCGCAGATCCATGTCGCCGGAGATCGTGGCGGATATGGTGGAGGAAAATAAACTTGTCAGCGAATATTCCCAGCTCATGGCCGGCATGGAATTCGATTTTTGCGGCGAAAAGCTGCCCCGGCCCATGCTGATGAAATACGCGAGATCCGACGACCGCGCTGCCCGGCGGGAGTGCTATGAGGTGCTGGGCAAAACTCTTGAAGCGCACAGCGCCCAGCTGGACGGGATATACGACAGGCTTGTTCACGTCCGGGACCGCATGGCCAAAAAGATGGGTTACAAAAACTTTGTGGAGCTGGGCTATTACCGCATGGGCCGGCTGTGCTACGATGAGAACATGGTGGCGGCTTTCCGTGAGAATGTCCGGCGGGACTGGGTGCCCGCGGTGGCCCGGCTGCGCACGGAAAACGCCAAAAAGCTGGGCATAGCCGACTATAAGCTATATGACGACGGCATCATCATTCCCGGCGGCGACCCCGCGCCCGACGGCAGGGACGCCATATTCGCCGGGGCAAAAGAGATGTACCACGCCATGAGCCCTGTCACCGGCCAGTTCATCGACATGATGCTGCAAAGTGAAGCCTTTGACGTGGAATCCCGCAAAAACAAGTGGGGCGGCGGCTATTGCACGGAGTTTGCCAAATACCGGCAGCCCTTTATTCTGGCCAATTTCAACGGCACTGCCGGGGACGTGGACGTTGTCACCCACGAGGCCGGCCACGCCCTCAATTCCTATCTCATTTCCGGCAACCGCTTCTATCTGGAGCTGAACTGCGGCGGCATGGAGACCGCTGAGACCCATTCCATGAGCATGGAGTTTTTCGCCTGGCCATATATGGATAAGTTTTTCGGAGGCGACGCGGACAAATACCGCTTCATGCACGCCCTGGACGCCTTTTCTTTTATCCCCTACGGAACCATGGTGGATCACTTCCAGCACATCGTATATGAAAACCCTGAGCTTACTCCCGCCCAGCGGAACGAAAAGTGGCTGGAGCTTGAAAAGATCTATCGCCCCCACATATCCGCGCAGGGCATACCGTATCTTGAAAAAGGCACCCGCTGGCAGTACCAGATGCACATCTACGAATCCCCGTTTTATTATATAGACTACTGTCTTGCCCAGACGGCGGCCTTCCGTTTTCTGCTGGCTTCAAGGACGGATTATAACGCCGCTTTTGAAAAATATATGCGTCTTTCCCGTCAGGGCGGAGAAAAGGTGTGGACAGACCTTCTCCGCGAGGCGGGCTTCCCCGCTCCCTTCACCCCCGGAGCGCTGAAAGACCTCGCCGCGGATATTGAAAAGCTGCTGCGGGATATCGCCGTATAAGCTTATAAGGAAAACATCCCGCGTTCCAATTGGAACGCGGGATGTTTTTTTATATGTCGCTGGTGCTCTCGCACTCGGCGTCCAGAGCGCGCTGCTTTTTTTCGGCAAGCATTTTCGGTATTATTCCGCAGAGGCTGCCCCCCAGGAAAAACGCTATGCCAACGGTCATGTTCACGGTTATGGCCTCCCCCAGCACCGCGAGAGCGAACAGCGGCGCTATTATGGGCTTGAAGAAGAATATAAGGCTTGCCGTGGTGGCGCTGGTCTTTTCTATGGCCATCATGTGGCAGACATAGCCCGCCGCGCTGTTGACGATGCAGATAAACAGGAAATACGGCAGCGTTGTGAGATTTATGCCGGAAATAAGGGGCACGTCGCAGAACATGGTAAGGCCAAGGCCGGAATAAAAGGCCTTGACCGGCTCCAGATAGCCCAGCAGAATAAGCGCCAGCAGCTCCACAGAGCCGAAGATGAAGCTGCCGCAGGTCACTGCCAGACCGCCGCAGCGGTAGGTGAGCTTTTTGCCCAGCACACCGTACAGGGCGAATATCAGGGCGCTGAGTATGGACAGCACCACGCTTAGCATACTCACGTCCGCGCCGGAGCTGAAGGGATTAATTATGGCCAGAATACCGCAGACCTCCAGCGCCAGAGCCAGAATATTGTTCCAGTGTATAGCCTCCCGCAGCAGCAGGAATGCCAAAAGCGTGACAAAAATGGGGTTGCCGGAAAAAAGCACCGCCACCACGCTGGCCTTGCCGTAAACTATGGCAAGCTGATAAAGCACCATGCTCACCGGCACGCAGAGAAAGCCGGTCAGCGCAAGCTGGGCGCAGTCCTTTCCGTTCAGGCGCACGCCTTTCTTTTTCAGAATATTCACCGCGAAAGGCACAAGGCATATGCCGCCTATAAGGAAGCGCTCCACCGTTATCTGCATGGGCTTGAACACACCGCTGACAGCGGGCATTTTCAGCATCACTTCCATGGTGCTGAAAATGAGGGTGCATAAAATTATGTATATATAACCGGATATGGCGTTCTTTTTCATTCCTCTGCCTTCTCTCCATCAAAACGGCTGTCATTATAACACCTTGCTCCCCGGGTGTAAATCGACAAAATGGCTTTCGTGTTTGAGAAACCAATTCGTCGCTTTCCTCATACAATGACTGTATGCAAGGCATTTTCAGTGGAGGAACTGCGATGATAATTGAAATTCGGCACGTCTCCCTCACCTATCAGTCTCCTGACGGTGAGGTGGAGGCGATCCGGGATATTTCCTTTGATATGGACGACGGGGAATTTGTCAGCATTGTGGGGCCTTCCGGCTGCGGCAAATCCACCCTGCTTTCCGTTATAGCCGGACTTGAAAAGCCCTCCGGCGGGCAGGTACTTATAAACGGCGCCGAAGTCACCGCCCCTTCGGGGCTGGTGGGCTTTATGCCCCAGCGCGACCAGCTTTTCGAGTGGCGCACCATATGGTCCAACGTCACTCTTGGCCTTGAGATACGAAAGGAAAATACGCCGCCCCGCCGGGCCTTTGCCCGGGAGCTGCTGGAAAGATACGAGCTGGGCGAGTTTGCCGGCTGTCTTCCCAGTCAACTGTCCGGCGGTATGCGCCAGCGCTGCGCCCTTATCCGTACCCTTGCCGCGAACCCCGAAATTCTGCTGCTCGACGAGCCGTTTTCCGCCTTGGACTATCAGACGCGCCTCGCGGTGTCGGACGATATTTTCAGGATAATTCGTCACGAGCACAAAACGGCTCTGCTGGTGACACACGACATCTCCGAGGCTATCAGCATGTCCGACAGAGTGATAGTTCTCAGCCACCGCCCGGCGGTGGTCAGCGGTGTGCATACCCTGTCCGACTTTGCGGGACTGTCGCCCATTGAGCGACGGAACTCCCCCATATTCAGCTCTATATTCAATCTCATATGGAAGGAGCTGGATGTAAATGCCTGATGCGCCCGTATCCCCGCAAAGGCTTGAATACCTGCGTTTGAGAAAAAGGCGCAGACGCTCCATACTGATCTTTCAGCTACTTCTGCTTATTTTCTTTTTCGGCCAGTGGGAGCTGACCGCGGCTCTGGGCTGGGTAGACGCTTTCATCGTCAGCTGCCCTTCCCGGATAATCGCCACTTTTTCATCTCTGTACGCCTCCGGCGATCTGTGGCTGCATATCGGAACTTCCTGCTATGAAACGGTGCTGGGCTTCACGCTGGGCACTGTTCTGGGTACGCTTATCGCCGTGGGGCTGTGGTGGAGCGACTACGCTTCAAAAATACTGGAGCCCTATCTGGTGGTCTTGAACGCTCTGCCCAAAACCGCGCTGGGGCCCATATTTATCGTATGGATGGGCGCCGGTACCGCCTCAATAATAACCATGACGCTGGCAATATCCATTATTGTCACCATACTGAATATGCACGTGGGATTTCTGTCCACGGACAGAGAAAAGATACGCCTGATGCGCACCTTCGGCGCAAGCCGTGGGCAAATTCTGCGAAAACTGGTGTTCCCCGCAAACTACGCCACCCTTTTCAACACCCTCAGAGTAAACGTGGGGCTTTCCTGGGTGGGCGTTATCATGGGTGAATATCTGGTTTCCAAAGCGGGTCTGGGGTACCTGATAGTATATGGCTCTCAGGTATTCAACATGGACCTTGTGATGACCACCGTGCTCCTTCTGGCCATAGCCGCGGTGGTGATGTATCAGGGCGTGCTGTGGCTGGAAAAACTGCTAAAAAAACGTTTGGGAGTGATTGAATGAAAAGATTTCTCGCAGTACTTATGGCCGGCGTGCTGGTATTCCTCATGTGCGCCTGCGGCAGCGCCAAAACCAAAGACACCACCGTGGTCAGACTTAACGAGGTGACTCATTCCGTATTTTACGCGCCCATGTACCTTGCCATCGAAAAGGGCTTTTTTGCCGAGGAGGGCATAGAGATCGAGCTTACCAACGGCGGCGGCGCCGACAAAGTCATGACCGCGGTGCTCTCCGGCCAGTCCGACGTGGGGCTTGCCGGGCCGGAGGCCTGCATCTATGTCTACAATCAGCAAAAGGATAATTACCCGGTGGTGTTCGGACAGCTGACCAAGCGGGACGGCTCCTTCCTTGTGGGCCGCACGGATGACGACTTTTCCTGGAGCGATCTCAAGGGCAAGACCATTATTGGCGGCAGAGCCGGCGGCGTGCCGGAGATGACGCTGGAGTATGTGATGCGCCTGAACGGCGTCACCCCCGGGGCGGACGCCACCGTGGACACCACTGTTCAGTTCAACATGATGGCCGGCGCCTTCACCGGCGGCAGCGGCGATTACGTCACGCTGTTCGAGCCCACCGCCACAGAGGTGGCCAACGCCGGCAAGGGCTATATCCTCACCTCCGTCGGACAGGAGAGCGGCGAGATTCCGTACACGGCCTTCTTCGCGTCCCAGAGCTATATAAGCGAGAACGCCGTCACCGTGCAGGGCTTTGCCAACGCCGTTGCCAAAGGTCAGAAGTGGGTGCAGGAGCACTCTGCCGCCGAGACCGCTCAGGCAATTGCCCCCCAGTTTCCAGACACCAAAACGGATACTCTCACAGACGTGGTGCAGCGCTATAAGGACATCGACGCCTGGAACCTGACGCCGGTGATGAAGGAAGCCTCACTTGAGCGGCTGGAGACAGTTATGGAGACCGCGGGCGTTTTGGAGCGCAGCCAGTGGGTTGACTTTTCAAAGCTTGTGGACAACAGCTTTGCCGAAAAAACAGCATAAAAAATTCCGCCCTTTTGGGCGGAATTTTTTATTCCCCGGCGATGCCTGCCAGATACTTGCCGTAATTCGTCATCAGCATGGAGTCGGCGGTTTTCAAAAGCGTTTCCCTGTCTATATATCCCAGCCGGTAGGCGATCTCCTCCGGGCAGCCCACAAGGCGCTGCTTTTCAAACTGGATGGTGCGCACATCGGCGGAGGCGCGGAACATACTCTCTGCGTTGCCGGTGTCGAACCAGTGGAAAGCCCCGCCCAGGGGCACAACATTCAGCTCCCCCAGCCGCAGGTATTCCCTGTTTACGTCGGTTATCTCCAGCTCGCCCCTGTGGGACGGGGCTATCTTTGCCGCTATGTCCACCACCCGGTTATCATAAAAATACAGGCCCGGAACTATATAGTGGGATCTTGGTCTGGCGGGTTTCTCCTCCAGCGATATCACCCGTCCATCCCTGTCGAATTCCACCACGCCGAAGGGCCGGGGGTCTTCCACATAATATCCGAATATCACCGCGCCGGAGGGCTGGCTTATGGCTTTTTCAAGGTCAATGTCGAAACCGTCGCCGTAAAAAATATTGTCCCCAAGAATAAGGCACACCGAATCGTCGCCGATAAAATCCCGGCCCACGATGAAAGCGTCCGCTATGCCCCGCTGCACCGGCTGCTCAATGTAGCTTATTTTTATGCCCATACTGCCGCCGTTGCCCAGAAGCCAGGAAAAAGGCCCAGTGCCGCCGGGCGGAACTATGACCAGCACGTCCTTTATATGCGCCATCAGCAGCGTGGAGAGAGAATAATAAATATTTGGTTTGTCATATATCGGCAGCAGCGGCTTGCACACCGGGCGCGTCATGGGATACATCCGCGTCCCCCTGCCCGCCGCCAGAATGATACCTTTCATCAGGCGTCCTCCGTTAAGGCTTTGTTGCGGCTATTATAATACGGCAGGAAAATAATAACAACCAGATTAATAAAAGTTTAAAATACTTTAACTGTTTCTTAAAAAACGTCCGGCTGAGCCGGACGTTTTCAATACTTATATATCAGTCTATGTGGATAATGCTCTGATTCAGCAGCTCAGGGCTTATATTGGGGTTGTGATAGCGCTCCCGCTTTTCGGTGACGCCGCCCAGCGATATGGCCTTTTGGGGGCAGTACTGCAGGCAGCTGAGGCACTGATAGCAGTCGGCGCCGATGGCCGGCGTGCCGCAGACCATATGTATGTTGCCCTTGGGGCATATGCGTACGCACTGTCCGCAGCCGATACATTTTGCCGGGTCCACAAGAAACTTTTTGGCGTTCATGCTCACCAGCATGGGCCAGGCCTTATACTCAAGGGCGTTGAGCCTGTAAAGGGGCGGACGCTTTTTGCTCTTTTTGCCGGAGCTTATGTCCGCGGCGATCCGGGCGGCGGTTTTTTCCGAGCGCCGCTGGGCCATGGCGGGCGGCATGGGGGGCATCATCATCTGGTGGGGAAACAGGGGCATAAAGCCGCACTGATGGGACATGACCGTCCAGTAGTCAAGCTTCACTATGCCGTCGATAGTGTGCAGTCCGTTACCCGGATAGCCGGAGAACTGGCCTATTCCGAAGGTATAGGCCTCGGGTGAAAGCTTCACCATGCGCACAAAGCTCTCCACCTCGCCGGGCAGTCCGCCGGCATAGCAGGGAAAAATGAAGCCCACCCGCGCAGCGTCGGTCACGTCCGTCTTTTCGGGGGCTCTGCGCATCATGATTATGTCCGTATCACCCAGTCCGCGGGCAATGTTTTTGGCCATGTCAAGGCAGTTGCCTGTGCCGGAATAGCAAAAAATAACATTCTCGCTCATAGTATTTTGCTCCTTTCAAAAGCTCGCAATTCATTGGCCGTATTGTACTACAAAAAATTTTGTGGTACAATAGTTCCGTAGAAAATAAAACACTGGAGGGCAAAATGTACCATATTAAAAACGACAGGCGGGCGGAAAAATCCGTGGAGCTTATCATCGGCGCCCTGACAGCGCTGATGGGCGAGAAAGCCTTTGCGGAGATCACCGTCACCGATCTGCAGCGCCGCTCCACAGTCAGCCGCTCCACCTTTTACCGGAATTTTGATTCTCTCACCGACGTGCTGGCCCTTTTGTGCGACAGGCGATTTCAGGCGATATTCAGCGGCGGGGATGAACAGGATCTGCGCTCTGAGGTGTTCAACTACTGGTTTTGCAACAGCGCCGTTTTGGAGGTGCTGGTGTCCATACACCGCACGGACATTTTTCTTTTAAGCTTCCGCCGTGAGGCCATGAAGCTTGAAAGCCTGCGCTTTCTTGCTCAGGACCCCTGCCGCTGCGACTACTTCATATCTATCATCACCTCGGTTATGGTGGGTGTGCTCACCACCTGGATAGAGCACGGCAAAAAGGAGACCCGCGAGCAGGTCGCCAATATACTTACCGACGAATTTGCCGCCATCTCCGCTCTTGGCATCGCCGGATGATATTTTTTAGTTCACAGTTTATTTCCATTTGATTAATACTGACTTCACAATCATCAGTTATCTTATCATTGTCCAAAGGAAATCACACTTTTTCTCCTACATCTCCTCTCTTTTTCAATTTAAGAAAACGCTGGCCCCTTATCGTCCTTCACACTGACGGTAAGGGGCGTTTTCTTTGTAATTGTATTGACATGGCAGCCGTTTTGTATATAAAATGGAATATAAATAAAGTGGAGGCGTATATATTGGACGAGTATTATTTCATCACCGACCGGTGTGCCGGCTGCGGCGGCTGTCATTCCGTTTGCCCTTCTGACTGCATAGACGCTCTGCGCCACCCGCTGGTGATAGACCAGACCCGCTGTAACCGCTGCGGCGTATGCTACACCGCCTGCCCCATAAGGGCGATCGAAAAGCGCGCGGAATGATCCGGCGCTGTCAGGAGATACGATATGAAACAAAAAGACGAGAGAGAGAACAACATAAACCGCGTCATAAGCGCGGCCCAGAGCCTGTTTATATCTGATGGGATATATGCCACCTCCATAAACCGCATCGCTCAGGAGGCCGGGCTGACTCCCATGTCGTTATATCGGTATTTCAACAACAAGGACACCCTTGTATATACCGTCTGGCAGGACGCTCTGGCCACCTTCTTCAAGCAGTTTATGGACGAGTTTGAACTGCGCACCACCCCGGAAATGACAGGTTACGACAAATTTGTGGTGGCTATGGACATCTATTTTGAGATATACCGCAAGTCGCCCAACTGGTTTTCCTATACCCAGGAAATGTTCTCCTACGCTCCTTCGGACAAAAACAGCGGTAAAGAAATAATCAACGTCTTCTGGCAATATTATGATAAAGAGATCCCTGTCCCGGCGCTGAAATCGCTGAGAGAGGGCGTCGAAGACGGCTCTATCCGCAAAGATGTTAACATCTATATGGCCTATCAGTGCCTGCTCAACGCCTACACGGGAGCAACGATTTACGAAAATGTTTCCTTCGGCGTTTCACCGGTGGATATAATCAAGTTTACCGCCGACCTTATTGCTAAATATATAAAAAGCACAAATTGATTTTGTGCATATAGACAAACTTGAACAAATTGTATAAAATGTTTTGCTGGTATGTAACATTAGATACAGATAAAGAAGACTTGCGGTGATTATATTGACAATAGTTTGGCAAGGCAGTGTCTTTCTTTTTTTGCTCAAGTCTGTTAGCGTGTATAACCTATTGTGTTGCTACTAACATATGTTATATGCAGTATCATATGGCGCCTGATAAGGGGGGAACGCACAAATGGACAAAAAAAGAAAAGCGGCCGCGCATTACGACATTTCCGGCTACCTTCCGTTCTGGGACAAGTTGGAGCAGGAGCAGAAAAACGCTCTTCTCGCCTGCCCGCTGAAAACTTATTCAAACGGTGAAAAGATAATGTTCGGAGCCTGTGACCGCAACGGCTTTCTTCTGGTTGTGGCCGGCGGCATAAGAGTGTACATATCATCTCCCAGCGGACGGGAATTCACGCTGTATCACGCCCTGACCGGCGAATACTGCAGTCTTTTGCCCATGGACGGGCAGGGCACGCCCACGCTGGAGGCCGAAGGCGACTGCACGGTATTCCATATCAGCATGGATCTGCTGCTGCCTGTGCTGGCCTACTATCCCGAAAACGCCAACTATTTTCTCTCCTGCATAGGAAGCAATATGCAGGCGGTGCTGTGCAATATAGAGCACGCCTTTTTCAATCCGCTGAAAAGCAGCATTGCCAGGATCATACTTAACACCTGCCCGCCGGGTGAGAGCACCGTATACATCACGCACGAGCAGATAGCGAACCATTTCGGCACCACCCGGGAGGTGGTCAGCCGGGAGATCGAAGGCTTCCGCAGTATGGGGCTTATAACCACGGGCCGGGGCCGCATAACGATTCTGGACCCGGCAGGACTTGTCACGCTGGCAGGTCAGTAGCTTTGTATTTCCGCGCGGCCGGGGGACCGCGCAAAATATAGACCAAAATATTATAACGGAGGTTGAACAAGATGTATTACAGCAGTGGTAACTATGAAGCATTTGCGACTCCCAAAAAACCTGAGGGAATTGACAAGAAATCCGCCTACATAGTAGGCACCGGTCTGGCCGGTCTGGCAGCTGGCTGCTATCTGGTGCGCGACGCCCAGATGCCCGGCGACCATATTTTGAGCATCTTCCTCTTGCCGGCGGCTCCTGCGACGGCATTTATGACGCCACCAAGGGCTTCATCATGCGCGGCGGCCGTGAGATGGATAACCACTTCGAGTGCATGTGGGATATATTCCGCTCCATCCCCTCCATAATAAACCCGGGCGAGACCATTTTCTCCGAGTACTATGCCCTTAACAAGGAAGACCCCAACTTCTCTCTGTGCCGTGTCACCGAGAAGCAGGGCCAGGACGCCCACACCGACAGGAAGTACGGCCTGACTCCCGGCGCCGCCATGCAGCTGCTGAAGCTGTTCATGACCACCAACAAGGATCTGGAAGACGTCACCATCGACGACATATTTGACGACGAGTTCTACGCCACCAACTTCTGGACCTACTGGCAGACCATGTTCGCCTTCGAGAAATGGCACAGCGCCCTTGAGATGAAGCTCTATCTGCAGCGCTACATCCACCATATAGACGGTCTTCCCGACCTGAGCGCGCTGCGTTTCACCCGTTATAACCAGTACGAGTGCATGATCCTCCCCATGTGCAAATATATCACCGACCATGGCGGAAAGATCCTGTTCGACACCACTGTTACCAACGTCGTTTGCGACTGCACTCCCGAAAAGAAAGTCGCCAAGAAGATAGAGTACACTCAGAGTGGCGTTGCCAAGACCATCAACCTGACCGAGGATGACCTGGTCATCGTCACCAACGGCGCTCAGGGCGACTGCTCCGCCTACGGCGATCAGGACACTGCACCTGTTGTCACCGTCAAGAACGGCGAGAGCCCCAGCTGCGAGATGTGGAAAAAGATCGCGGCTCAGGACCCGTCCTTCGGCCATCCCGAAAAGTTCTTCAAGGACATCAAAGAGACCAGCTGGGAATCCTGGACTGTTGACACCGCCAACAAGAAGATCCTGAAGAGAATTCAGGAGATCTGCAAGCGCGATCCTCTGTCCGGCAAGGTCGTCACCGGTGGTATCATTACCTGCCGCGACTCCTCCTGGCTTGTCAGCTGGACCATCAACCGTCAGGGTCAGTTCCAGGAGCAGGCCAAGGATCATTGCCTGATCTGGGTCTACGGCCTGAATTGCTGGGACGACAAGGGCGACTTCGTCAAGAAGAATATGTGCGACTGCACCGGCGCTGAGCTGTGCGCAGAGTGGCTGTACCACATCGGCATCCCCGAAAACGAGATCATGGATCTTGCCAACAAGGAATGCAACACCACGCCCTGCATGATGCCTTATGTCACCACCTTCTTTGAGCCCCGCGCTGAGGGCGACCGTCCGAAGGTCGTTCCCGACGGCAGCGTCAACCTGGCTTTCGTCGGCCAGTTCTCCGACACCCCCCGCGACACCGTGTTCACCACCGAGTATTCCATCCGTACCGGCATGGAAGCTGTTTACACTCTGTGCAATGTTGACCGCGGCGTTCCCGAAGTCTGGGGCAGCGTATATGACGTGCGCGACCTGCTGTACGCAACCAGCAAGCTGATGGACGGCCAGAAGCCGCTTGAGTTCCTTATGCCCGCGGTTCAGCCCATCCTGGGTCTTGCCAAGGAGCTGCTGATGAACAACGTCGTGGCAGAGCTGCTGAAGAAGTACAACATCATCTGATACCCCCCTATAATCTTTCCTTGCAGTTCCGGCCGGAAGACTCAAAAGTCCTCCGGCCGGAATTTTCTATATCACCGATGAAAACGCCCTCCCCGATAAAAATCGGGGAGGGCGTTTCATATTAAGCTCACTCTTTTTCAGCTCACTCTTTCATCTGCCGCTTTCGGGAGAAGTTGAGCATTCCGTCCTGCATGGTGTTGAGATGGTTTAGCATCTTGCCCGCGCCGTAGGCCGCGCAGGAGGCCGCGTCGTCTACAACGACAGTGCGTATGCCGGTGGAGCGCTCCACCAGTCTGTCCAGACCGTTTATAAGGCTGCCGCCGCCGGACATCACGATGCCGTTGACATTGAGATCCCCCACCAGCTCCGGCGGGGTGCGCTCAAGGGTGTTGTGTATGGCCTCCATTATAAGCAGCACCGGCTCCTTGAACACCTCAATAAGCTCGTTGGAGCTGACTTTTACCACCTTTGGCAGTCCTGTTACCACGTCCCTGCCCTTGACTTCCTCCACCCCGATCTCGGGATTTGGCATAACGGTGCCTATGCTGCGCTTCAGCTCCTCCGCGGTGCGCTGGCCGATGAGCACATTGTGCTTGCGCCTTACATAGCGGACTATGGCCTCGTCAAAGCAGTCGCCGGCGGTCTTGATGGATTCGCATTCCACCACGCCGCCCAGAGATACCACGGCCACCTCGGTAGTGCCGCTGCCGATATCGATTACCATGTGCCCGTCAGGCTGGGAGATATCTATTCCCGCGCCCATGGCCACCGCCACGGCGGATTCCAGCAGATAGACCTTCCGCGCGCCGGCTTCGATGGCCGCGTCGCACACGGCGCGTTCTTCAACGCCGGAAATGCTGCTGGGCACACACATGAGCACCCGGGGCTTGAAAAGGCTGAAGGAGGTATTGCGGCCCAAAAATTCCTTGAGCATCTGGGCCGTCATATCATAGTCGTTAATAACGCCGGAGCTGATGGGGTGGATGGCCACGATATTGGCCGGCGTCCTGCCCAGCATCTTCTGGGCCTCCTGTCCGGTCTTGAGCAGCTGGCCGGTGTACTTGTCCACCGCCACAACGGTAGGCTCCCGCAGTATGACGCCCTTGTCCTGGGAATATATGAGCGTGGCGGAGGTTCCCATGTCCACGGCCATGTCTCTTTCAAAAACAAGCATATCGATTCACCTCATGTAAATTCTAAACGCCCCGGCGGCGTTTTAATCCCTGTGTCTTGCCAAAGCTGCGGCGCTTATATTTTCAGCGCCTGCCATAGCCAGCGTTCTGGCGCATTCCGACAGTGTGGAGCCGGTGGTCACAATATCGTCTATTAGAAGAATTCTTTTCCCGTCCACGTCCGCGCCGTCATGAACGGCATAGGCGCCGGAGATATTAGCCCTGCGCTTGGCGGCGCCGCCGGTTCCGGACTGGGCTTTTGTATTCCTGATCTTTTTCAGCGTGGGCACAGCTGGCAGGCCAAGTAGCTTACCCACAGCCTTTGCCAGCAGCTCGGCCTGATCGTAGCCCCGCTTTCTCAGCCTTTTCCGGCTGAGAGGTACCCAGGAGATGATGTCGTATTCCCCTTGTAGGTTTTCTTCAATACACCTTGCCGCAAGGGGCGCGTATATCTCAGCGTATCCGGTGCACTGGCTGAATTTATATCTTAGCAGAGATTCCCTGACCTTCCCCTCATAGTAAAGGGGCGCCGCGCAGGTAGATATAAACGGTATCTTCTGTTTTATATCAGCTCCCGCCGTATATGGCAAGCTTTTTTCGCACTCCCCGCATATCCCGCCGCTGCCCGGCGGTATGAGTTTGTGGCAGAAGGCGCATCTGGGCGGAAACAGCAGGTCCAGCAGCGCGGAAAACGCTCTCATGCCCTACTCCAATCCGCATTCGGCTCTCAGCCGGACTCTCAGGCCGCTGTATCGCCGGTACTGGCGGGAATTGTCTATCATCTGATAGGCCAGAAGCTCGTCCCCCACGATTATCAAAAGCTCCTTTGCCCGGGTGACGGCTGTATAAAGTACGCCCCTGTTCATAAGGGACTGAGCGCCGGAATTGAGGGCCAGTATCACGGCCCGGTATTCGCTGCCCTGGGATTTGTGCACGGTCATGGCCCAGGCATGCTCCAGCTCGTTGAGCATTTCAAAGCCGTAGCGGGCCAGGTGCCCGTCATAGTCCACGGTCAGGGTCTCGGTCTCGATTTCTATGGATACAAGCTCCCCGATGTCACCGTTATAAACCCCGGTGCCGGAGGCAGTATTATCAGAAGTTTTCCATATTATATCATAGTTATTGCGTATTTGCATCACCCGGTCGCCCACCCGGAAAACCACATCGCCGAATATCTTTTCCCGCTTTTCCTTGGCGGGAGGATTCAGCGCCGCCTGAAGCCGCCGGTTGAGACTTGCCGTGCCGGTCTCCCCTTTTCGCGTGGGCGATAGCACCTGTATATCCTTTGCCGGAATATTCATTTTCTCCGGCAGGCGCTTTGTGCAAAGCTCGATTATGGTGTCCACACACTGGGCGGGGTCAAGCCGGCGAAGACGGAAAAAGTCCCCGGAGTTTTCAGCCAGATCCGGGTGCTCGCCCCGGTTTATGAGATGGGCGTTGCGCACTATGCGGCTGCCCTCCTTCTGGCGGAATATCTCTGAAAGGCGCACAGTTGGCAGAGCCTCGCTCCTTATAATATCCCCGAACACGCTGCCCGGGCCTACGGATGGAAGCTGATCGGCGTCCCCCACCAGAATAAGCCGGCAGTCCGGCGGCAGAGCCGCCAGCAGCGCGCGCATAAGCATTATGTCAACCATAGAGCACTCGTCCAGAATCACCGCTCCGCATTCCAGCGGGTCGCTCTCGTCTTTTGTAAATATGATGGTTTCCCCGTCCTCGGCCAGCTTCGCGCCCAGCATACGGTGGATGGTGGCGGCCTCCCTGCCGGTGAGCTCGGTCATGCGCTTTGCGGCTCTGCCGGTAGGCGCGGCCAGCAGGGTATCAAGCCCCAGAGAATCGAACATGGCAAGGATAGCCCGCACAGAGGTGGTTTTGCCGGTACCGGGGCCGCCGGTGAGCACCACGGTCTGATTTTTAAGGGCAAGCTCAAGGGTCTTTCTTTGCAGGGGCGCGTAGCTTATGCCCTGCTGCTTTTCGATCTTGGCAATAAGCGTGTCCACGTCCGCATAATTATCGGGCCGGCCCAGGCTCATCTGAGCCAGACGCGCGGCTGTAAAGCTCTCGGCCTCGTGAAGGGTAAAAAGATAGCAGGCGTCGCATCCGGCCACGGTTTCACTGACGATCTGGCCGGTCTCCTCCAATGCCTTTATCCCGTCCAGCGCAAGCTCTCCCTCCACCCCGATGAGGGCAGAGGTAGCCGCGGCCAGCTTTTCTCTGGGTATAAAACAGTGGCCGTTGCCGGCGTTGTGGACAAGCTCAAAGATCACCGCGGCCTTCACCCGCTCGGCGCTGTCATCCGCAAGACCCAGCTGCAGGGCAAGCCCGTCGGCCTCGGCGAAGGTGCCGCCCACCCGCTCGCCGGCAAGTATGTATGGGTTTTCCTCAATAAGCTCCAGCGCGCCGTCGCCGTAAAATTTATACATCCGCATGGCCAGCACGGGCCGCAGCCCGCAGGAGCAGATGAACTCCATAAGCCGCCGCATTCCGGCCTGCCGTCTGAGACTTTTGGACATCTCCCCGGCCTTGGCCCGGCTGATGCCCCGCAGCTCCGAAAGCTTTTCCGGGTGGTTTTCAATAACGTCCAGCGCCTTTTCACCGAAGCGGTCTATTATCATCGACGCCGTGGCAGGCCCCACGCCCCGTATGATACCCCCCGCCAGATATTCGTATATGGCCTCTTTTGAAGACGGCATGGTGCGCTGGAGATACTCGGCCTTGAACTGACGCCCGTGGACGGCGTGGCTGCCCCAGCTGCCGTGGGCGATAAGCGACTCGCCGGGTGCGGCATAGGGAACGCAGCCAACCACCGTCACATCCTCGCCGCTGTCCGTTGTAAGGCGCAGCACGGTGTAGCCGTTGTCCTCGTTATTATAGATCACCGAGCTTATTGTACCCACAAGCTCCGCAAGTCCCTGTTCTTCCATCCGAATTCTCCGTTATTATCATAATGTACGGGCAGTCTCTTGCCGCCATGGCGGCAAGCTTCTTTGTCTCGTCGTCCGCTTCGGTGCAGTCCGCGACTATATCAGCCCTCAGCGTCCCGTTTTCAACAAGCCAGCACAGGCTTCTGAAGGTTTCTTCCAGCCCCGGCTCCCCGTCCATGACGCGCAAAAGCACCGTGAGTCTTGTGTTTTTGCCCTGGCGCACAGGCGTGAGCATCACGCCTCTCAGCGCCCATATCAGCAGAAATATGCCCCCGCACAGGGCAATGGCCACAATGATATCCGCCGTCACGCGCACCCCCTCCCATATATTATATGGGGGGCGAAAGCTCTATGACAGCAGCTTTTTCAAAAACATACCGGTGTAGCTATTTTTGCACCGGGCGCAGCCCTCGGGAGTGCCGGCAAACACCAGCTCACCGCCTCCGTCGCCGCCCTCCGGGCCCAGGTCGATTATATGGTCGGAAACCTTGATGACGTCAAGGTTGTGCTCGATGACCACAACGGTATTGCCAGCGTCCGTGAGGCGCTGAAGTATCTCGATGAGCTTGTGTACATCCGCCACATGAAGCCCCGTGGTGGGCTCGTCCAGCACATACACCGTGGAGCCGGTGGAGCGCTTTGAAAGCTCGGTTGCCAGCTTCACTCTCTGGGCCTCGCCGCCGGAAAGAGTAGTGCTGGACTGACCAAGTTTTATATAGCCCAGACCTACGTCCATCAGGGTCTGCAGCTTGTCGTGGATACGGAGATGGTTTTCAAAAAAGCTCACTGCTTCCTCCACGGTCATATCCAGCACGTCGGCAATGTTTTTGCCCTTATAGCGCACCTCCAGCGTCTCCCGGTTATAGCGCTTGCCGCCGCACACGTCGCAGGGAACGTACACGTCGGAGAGAAAGTGCATCTCTATTTTCACAAGCCCGTCGCCGGAGCAGGCTTCGCACCTGCCGCCCCGGACGTTGAAGGAAAAGCGGCCCGCGTCATAGCCCCGCAGCTTTGCGTCGTTGGTCTGGGCAAAAAGCTCCCGTATATCCGAAAACACGCCCGTATAGGTGGCCGGATTGGAGCGGGGCGTGCGCCCGATGGGGCTTTGGTCGATGGCGATGACCTTGTCAACATATTCAAGCCCCTCTATCCCCTGACAGCGGCCAGGCCGCACCTTCATGCGGTTTTTCTGCTGGGCAAGGGTCTTATAAAGCACCTCGTTTATCAGTGAGGATTTGCCAGAGCCGGAAACGCCGGTGACACAGGTGAGCACACCCAGGGGAATGGCGGCGTCGATGTGCTTGAGATTATTTTCATAAGCGCCTTTTATAACAAGGCTTTTGCCGCTGCCCTTACGGCGCCGGGCCGGAACCGGAATGGATTTTTTGCCCGACAGGTATTGGCCGGTAATCGACCGGGGATTTGCGCATATATCCTCCACACTGCCCGCGGCCACCACCTCGCCGCCGTGGATGCCCGCGCCGGGGCCGATGTCCACGATATAGTCCGCCGCCCGGATGGTATCCTCGTCATGCTCCACCACGATAAGGGTGTTGCCGATGTCCCGCAGGTGGCGCAGGGTATTGAGCAGCTTTTCGTTGTCACGCTGATGCAGGCCAATGCTGGGCTCGTCGAGAATATACAGCACCCCCATCAGGCTGGAGCCTATCTGGGTGGCCAGTCTTATGCGCTGGCTCTCTCCGCCGGACAGGGTCCCCGCCGCCCGGGAAAGGGTCAGATATCCAAGACCCACGCTGACAAGGAAGCCCAGTCTTGTCTTTATTTCCTTGGTTATCTGGGCGGCTATCACCGCGTCCCGGGGAGAAAGGGTGAGCTTTTCCATAAAGTCCAGCTCGTTTTCAACCGACAGGTCAGTGAACTGCGAAATGTTAAGTCCGCCAACTGTCACCGCCAGCACTTCTTTTTTCAGTCTCCTGCCGCCGCACTCAGGGCAGGGCGTTTCGGACATACAGCCCTCTATGTCCTCCTTCACGGCGGGGCTCTGGCTTTCGTGGTAGCGGCGGTTCAGGTTGTTGGCGATGCCCTCAAAGGGCTGGTGCAGCACGCCGGTGCCCCGGCGGCCATCAAATCTAAGCTCCAGCGGCTCTCCGTTGGTGCCGTACATGATAACGTCTATGGCGGATTTGGGCAGCTGTCCCACCGGGGTGGTCAGCTTGAAGCGGTATTTTTTCGCCAGCGCGTCAAAATACATTTTGGAAATGCTGTCGCCTCTTACATTGTTCCAGCCGGAAGCGGTGATAGCCCCTTCCAGAATGCTCTTTTTGGGGTCAGGCATAATAAGCTCCGGGTCGATAAGGAGCTGGGTACCAAGACCTGAGCACTGGGGGGCAGGCGCCGTAGGGGTTGTTGAAGGAAAACATCCGGGGCGTCAGCTCCTCAATGGAAACGCCGCAGTCCTCGCAGGCGTAGTTCTGGGAGAAAAGCAGCTCGT
>CAZLIJ010000003.1:0-21502 GCA_964559305.1 uncultured Oscillospiraceae bacterium
ATGAAATGGAGAAAACATGACAACTGAACCAAAAAACAACGAGGAAAAGAAGGAAAATCAGGAGAAAAAGCGTCCTGCCAATACCCGCAGGAGGACTCGCTCCCCGCAGAACTCCTCCACTCAGAAGCCCTCTGCGCAGCCTAATGACGGCGCACAGCAGAAAAAAAACCCCCAGCCCCGCAGAAAGCCGGCTGCAAAGGAAGCCGTTCCCGCTGCCCGCTCTGAAAAGCCGGCTCAGAATACTGGCCGTCAGCACCGTCAGAATAAGCCCGCGGCAGGGGAGAACACAAAAATCCACACCGTTAAGTCCGAAGCTGAGCTTGAAAAGGAAGAAAAGCCTGTTCGCGGCCAGTCCAAGCTGAAAATAATCCCCCTTGGCGGACTGGGTGAGATCGGCAAAAACATGACCGCCTATGAGTACGGCAACGATATCATCGTGGTTGACTGCGGCATGGGCTTTCCCGACGAGGATATGTACGGCATCGATGTGGTCATTCCCGACATAACTTACCTTAAGGCCAACGCCGGCAAGATACGGGGAATAATAATCACCCACGGCCACGAGGACCATATAGGCGCCATACCCTATGTTATCGGCGATCTGGACGTTCCTATCTACGCCACCGCCCTTACTAACGCTATAATAGAGCTTAAGCTTGAAGAACGCGGGCTGCTGAAAAACACCCAGATATTCACCAAAAAAGCCGGCGACCGTTTCCGCCTGGGCTGCTTTGAGATAGAATTCATCCATGTTAACCACAGCATTTCCGACGCTGTGGCGCTGGGTATACGCACGCCTCTGGGAGTTATAGTCCACACCGGCGACTTCAAGATCGACGTTACGCCCATAAAGGGCGACATGATAGACCTGACCCGCCTGGGCGAGCTGGGCAAGCAGGGCGTTCTGGCGCTGCTGTCCGATTCCACCAATGTGGAAAAGCCCGGACACACGGATTCCGAGCGGAAGGTGGGCGAGGGCTTTGACAAGCTGTTTATGGGCTGCGACAAGCGCATAATAGTCACTACCTTCGCTTCAAACGTTGACCGCATACAGCAGATAATCAATGTGGCAGTGAAATATAAGCGCAAGGTAGCCGTCACCGGGCGCAGCATGGAAAATATACTCAAAGCCTCCACGGAGCTGGGCTATATGGAGATGCCGGAAGGCACGCTGGTGGATATAAACCAGATAAAGCAGCTGCCCAAGGACCGCATCTGCATAATTTCTACCGGCAGTCAGGGTGAAAATATGTCCGCTCTGTACCGCATGGCCTTTTCCGAGCACCGGCAGGTGGATATAAACGCCGGCGACAGAGTTATCATTTCCGCATCCGCCATTCCCGGCAACGAGAATATGATAAGCCGGGTGATAGACGAGCTGTTTTTGAAGGGCGCCGAGGTCATATATGACCGCAAGACTGACCTGCATGTTTCCGGACACGCCTCTCAGGAGGATCAGAAGATGATGCTGGCGCTGACAAAGCCCAAGTATTTCATCCCCCTCCACGGCGAATACAGAATGCTGGTCAAACACGCGGACCTGGGCCGCATGATGGGCGTCGATCCCCGCAACATCGTGGTTGCCGACAACGGCAACGTCATTGAAGTCACCCGCCGCAATATTAAGCTGAACGGCTCCGTTCCTTCCGGCGCGCTGCTGGTGGACGGCGCGGGCGTGGGCGAGGTGGGCTCCGCCGTCATGCGTGACCGGCACCGCCTTGCCGAGGACGGCATGGTGGTCATCGTAATGGCCATGTCCTCCTATGATATGCGCATTGTATCCGAACCTGAGATCATCACCAGAGGCTTTGTTTACGTCAAGGAGTCCGACACCCTCATTGATGAGCTCAAGCGCGTCACCATGGAATCGCTGAACTCCTGCGACGCCAAGCATATTAAGGACTTTACTTCAATAAAAAGCTGCGTAAAGAGCAATGTTTCCGGCTATCTATATAAGTCGAAAAAGTGCTCGCCCATGATTCTGCCTGTTATAACCGAGATATGAAGATACCGTATTTTGACGCACATTGTGATACCATCACAGCCTGGGACAGCATCGAAAAGAATGCCGGCCAGCTGGACGCGGAGCGTCTTGACGCCTTTGCCCCGGCGGGACAGATATTTGCAATTTGCTATACCCGTGATATGCCCGGCGGATACAAAAAGTATCTGCCGGAGCTTTTAAAGCAGATTGATTCCAGCGAAAGACTTATGCTGTGCCGCTCGGCGGAGGATATAAGCTCTGCCGCCGCTGCGGGCCGCGCTGCCGCGCTTATCTCCATCGAGGGCGCGGAGCATTTCGGCTGCACGACAGAGGGCCTGAAGGCAGCGTACGACCTTGGCGTGCGGGCGGTAAATCCCACTTGGAACTTTGATAACGCCCTTTCCGGCGCAGCCATGGCTTCTGGCCGCGGCCTTACAGAGGAGGGTCGTCGCTTTGTCGCCGCCGCCCAGAGCCTTGGCGTTATCCTCGATATGTCGCACATTTCGGAAAAAGCCTTTTGGGATGTGCTGGAGATCGCGCGCAAGC
Source organism: uncultured Oscillospiraceae bacterium (assembly GCA_964559305.1). Classification (GTDB taxonomy): domain Bacteria; phylum Bacillota; class Clostridia; order Oscillospirales; family Oscillospiraceae; genus UBA2922. Next base: position 2,531 of record CAZLIJ010000003.1, read on the forward strand.
CGGTCTATGCCAGCCACTCCGATTCAAAGGCTCTTTGCGATGTGCCCCGCAATCTCACCGACGACCAGTTTACCGCCCTTGTTGAGCACGGCGGCGGCGCGGGCATAAATATGTGCGCCGACTTCATCGGGCTTACCATGGACATTGACGCGGTTGTGGCGCATATTGAGCATTATCTTGCCATGGACGGTGAAAAAGCCGTGTTTCTGGGTACGGATTTTGACGGTATAGATGAATGGCCCCGGGAACTTTCCGGCGTGCAGGATATGCCAAAGCTCTATGAGGCCCTTTTAAAGCGCAACTACCCGGAATCCCTTGTCAGGGATATATTCTACAATAACCTTGTGGACATATTGGGGAGAGCACTGTGAACATACAGATCTACGGGAAAACCAAATGCTTCGACACAAAAAAAGCCCAGCGCTGGTTTAAAGAGCGCCGGGTGAAGTTTCAGTTTATAGATATTGAGCGCTACGGCATGAGCAGAGGGGAGCTTACCAGCGTGAAAAACGCCGTGGGGCTGACCGCGCTTATCAACGAAAACGATCAGGACTACCCGCTGATAAAATACCTTGCCGGCGATGAGGCAAAGCTGGAAAAACTTGTTGAGGACCCATATCTCATAAAAACGCCTGTGGTGCGCAACGGTAAAAAGGCCACAGTGGGCTATCAACCCGATGTCTGGAAAGACTGGGAATAAAAAAAGACGCCATCAGGCGTCTTTTTTATTTTAGCTTTTTTGCGGCTCCGGCTTTTTTGAAGCTGCCGATGGTGTATACGATAAGGCCAGCCCAGATAAACGAGAACATGATAAGCTTGTTGGACGTTACGGCCTCGTGCATAAACAGTATCCCGCACAAAAATGTTATGGTGGTGCCGGCGTACTGCAATATGCCCACCATTTTGAAGGGCAGCGCGTTGACCACCATGTTGTAAAGTATCATGGGCAGCGCGGTAACTATGCCGGATACTATAAGAAGCATAACGTCGCCCGCGGAAGCAACAGATGAAAACCCGCCCTCACCCCGGAAAAATACCAGAGCCGCGGCAATGGCAAAGGGCAGCATTATGGTGACTTCGATCGTAAAGCTGATTATGGGGTCAGCCTTGGCGAAACGCTTTATAGTGGCGTATATGGGCCATACGGCCGCGAAGCAAAGGGACAGCAGCGGAAAAGAGCCGTACTGGATAATGCTTATTATTATGCCAACGCAGGCGATGCCCACCGCGGCATATTCAAGAACATGGGCTTTTTCCTTCACCAGCAGCACACCGGCCAGAAAAATCATCAGGGGGTTGAAGTAATAGCCCAGGGTGGCGTCCAGCACATGACCGTTGGTGACGGCCCATATAAAAAGCGTCCAGTCCGCGCAAAGGAAAAGCGCGGCGGGTGCTATGTATTTCATCTTTTGCCTGTCCTTCACCAGCGCCGCGACTTCTTTCAGTCTGCCGGTGCAGGCGAGATAAAGATACATGAAGAATACCGCCATGATAACGCGGATACACATGACGAACATGGAGCTGAATTTATCCAGCAGCGCCCAGTAAACAGGCTGCATACCCCATATGATATAGCAGCCCATACAGCATAAAAGCGGTCCGGTTATCGGCTTAGCCGCGCTGTTTTCAGGCATTGTATTCACTCTTGAACTCCACGGAGCTGCCGAAGGTGCCGCCTGTGGGGATGACACTTATAAATGTTTTGCCGACGCCCCAGGAAAGGGGAGTGCCGTCAGCAAGAGTATAGGAGAAGCTGGAGTTTGTGTCAGCCCGGCTCCATTTGATGGCGGTATATTTACCGCCGCAGCAGAAGTAACCGTCGCCGGAACCGACAAGATTCACCGCAAGGCGGCCGTAGCTGTCAACAGTTTTGGTGTCCGCCTTGAGAATAAGGACGTTTTTAAAGGTCATGTCGGCTGTGTTGTTGTCGGTATATTTGCCGCCGTACTGATAGCCGGTATATAGTCCGGTGGCAGCGTCATAAACAAAGCTGGTGTTTTTGCCGGAATTATATATGGCCTTGACATAGCCCGCGGCTTCGCCGCACTGGGAGGCGGCGTCGTCACTGAAAGTGAGGGAATAGCTGTTGTCGTAGCCGCTGTTGTGAGTGGTGCGGAAGTTCTTCTGAGCTGTGGTTGCGATTATGCCCGAGCCGGTGGCGAAAAGGCTGTGCTCAATACCGTACTGCTTGCGGGCCGGATCCCGGTAGAAGGTGCCGTCGGCATAGCTGCCACGCACACCGTCAATATCATCGGCGTTGAGAGTTTTCACGTCGCTGTAAGCCTGCTCGCTGCCGCCGGCATGGACTGTAATAGCGTCGTAGGACAGGGAAATGCTCAGGTAATACGGCCTGAGAGAGCGCATGCTGCCCAGCTTGTCCACGGAATTCATGTCGTGAAATATAGCCATCATGCGGGTTATGCCGCCCTCGGCCAGCACCTCATATATTATGTCGGCGTTGGATACGCCCACCTGGGGCTGGGCAAAGCTTATGTTATTTATCATCACCGCGTAGGGCCGTACAGAGCTGATGTCAGAATCCGTCTTTTCACCGGTGAATGGATTTATAAATCCGACGTCTGCGGTCTCCTCCGGCTGCGGAACTGTGGTCTGAGGAGTCTCGTTTTTCGCGCCGCAGGCCGATAAAGCTGTAAAAAGCATGATCGCCGCAAGTATTGCCGCTGTTTTCTTTTTCATTTTAAGCACCTCGAATCTTGTATCTTGAAGCAGAACTATGATACTCCCACCATATGCTGTTGTCAAATGACTAATTTGATGTTAAACTACTGCGTGGAGATGATAAACTTTGTATGATGAAATAACCGGCGCGGCCCGCAGCGCCATGACTGAGCTTCTTGAGCGGGGCAATTTCAAAGCGGGCAATATTGTTGTTGTGGGCTGCTCATCAAGTGAGATAATGGGCGTGAATATCGGCAAAGGCTCCACGCCTGACGCCGCGGGCGCGGTGGTAGCTGGTATAATGCCCGTTATAGAGGCCAAAGGCGGACTTCTCGCCGCCCAGTGCTGTGAGCATCTGAACAGAGCCCTTGTGGTGGAGCGCTCCACCGCTGAAAAATTCGGCTACGATATCGTGTGTGTCCGCCCCAGACCAAAGGCCGGCGGCTCCTTTGCCACCGCGGTGTACGAATACTTCACCTACCCCGTAGTGGTGGAACATATCAGGGCCTCGGCAGGACTGGATATCGGCAATACGATGATCGGTATGCATATGCGCGATGTAGCCGTACCCCTTAGACTTGAGACAAAAAAGATAGGTCAGGCGTGGGTCAACGCCGCTTACAGCCGTCCCAAGCTGATCGGCGGCAGTCGGGCCGATTATCCAGATTAAAAAAAGCCCGCTCCTTTTGGAGCGGGCTTTATATCAGACTTTGATCACTTCATGAGGTGCAGCGTAAGGGTCAGCAGTACAAAGACCAGTGCGATCCACTTGGTGAGCTTTGCCAGCTTCTGATCCATCGTCTTGGACTTGCCTTTGGAAAGAAAGGTTTCGGCGCCGCCGGCGATAGCGCCGGAAAGGCCCGCGCTCTTGCCGCTCTGCAGGAGAATGATAACGGATACTGCCAGGCCGGAGATGACCTGAAGAATTGTGACGACCAGGGTCCAGTTCATATATGTTCAATCCTTTCGATTTTTTCTGCAATCAATAGCGGATAACATAATATCACAGGCTTTTTTCTATTTCAAGCCTTTTGAGCGTTATTTTTCTTAAGGAAAAGAAAATTTTCCCTATGTACTTGAAAAAGCGCGGGAAAAGACATAGAATACAAATACATCCGGTAGGTAAGGCTACCGCGGGGATATGGATCGCTGCCGCCCGTCAGTGGAGACACTGCCGGGAGGGTTTGAGCAGGCTGCGTCGTTTTCAAGGCGCAATCTAATGCGATTTCACCGCCCCGCGAAGCTAAAGCTCACACGGCACATGTTGGTATTTTAACCGCCCGTACCGGATCGTGGTATGGGCGGATTATTTTTGTATTGAGAGGTGAACACAAATGGACGCTGGCAGCAGTAACGGCGCGATACCGGGCCGAAGTAGACCGGTGATAAACGAATATGCCTCATATGAAGGCGTCCGTTGTGTCACCGGGAAGCTATGACCCGTTCCCGCCTTGCTCCTGCCTGAGACTGGCCGGCTGTCCGGTCAACTACTTAGGAATGGAGGAAGATACGATGGCTGAAATGACAGCTACCATCACTTCAACGCTGGAGACTTTGCTCTCCCAGAAAAAACTGAATACTGTCAAAACTATTATGTCAACTATGAATCCCTCAGATATTGCCGCCATGCTGGAGGATTTTGAACCTCAGGAGGTGGCGCTGCTGTTCCGTCTGCTGCCAAAGGAGCTGGCGGCGGACGCATTTGTGGAAATGGACAGCGAAGTTCAGCAGTCGCTGATACAGGTGTTTTCCGATACCGAGCTCAAGCAGCTTGTGGACGAGCTGAACATGGACGACGCCGTGGACATCGTGGAGGAGATGCCCGCCAACATCGTCAAGCGTATTCTTTCTCAGGCTGAGCCCGACACCCGCAGGCTTATAAACGAAATGCTGAAATATCCTGATGATTCCGCAGGCTCCATAATGACCACGGAATATGTGGATCTCAGCCCTGAGATGACCGCCAGCGACGCCATAGACCACATCCGGCAGACGGGGATCGACCGTGAAACTGTCAACATCTGCTATGTGGTGGACGCGAAGCGCAAGCTGGTGGGTGCGATATCTATCCGCACCATAATTCTTGCCGGACGGGATGTTCCCATATCCGACATAATGGAAAAGAACGTCATATCCGCCGCCACCGGCGAAGATCAGGAGACCGTGGCGCAGGAGATGGCGAAATATAATTTCACAGCCGTGCCGGTGGTTGATTCCGAGAACCGCCTGGTGGGCATCGTCACCGTTGACGACGCCATGGACGTTATTCAGGCAGAAGCCACGGAGGATATATCAAAAATGGCGGCCGTCACCCCTTCGGACAGGCCGTATCTGCGTCAGTCGGTGTATCAGCTGTGGAAAGCCCGCATACCCTGGCTGCTGCTGCTGATGATATCCGCGACCTTTACGGGCATGATAATAACCCACTTTGAAAGCGCGCTGGCGTCGTATGTGGTGCTGACGGCCTACATCCCCATGCTGATGGATACCGGCGGCAACTCCGGCAGTCAGTCCTCCGTGACGGTCATCCGCAGCCTGTCGCTCAATGAACTGAAGTTTTCCGACATATTCAAGGTTATATGGAAGGAGCTCAGAGTGGCCGTTATGTGCGGCGTGTCACTGGCGGTAGTGAATTTTGCAAAGCTCATGCTGTTTGACAAGGTCGTCGCCGGGGTTGCGCTGGCTGTATGCGCCACCCTTGTCGTCACCGTACTGGCGGCGAAGCTGGTGGGCTGTACGCTGCCTATGCTGGCGCAGAAGCTGGGCTTTGACCCGGCTGTTATGGCCAGCCCCTTTATCACCACAATAGTTGACGCCGTATCCCTGCTGATTTATTTCAAAACAGCCTCAATTATTCTGGGCATATGAAAAGAGGACGCAAAAGCGTCCTCTTTTCATATATATTGTCAAGTTCATTTCAGCACATAAACAGGCGTGCAGGCGTCCATGCCCGCGTATGACGACAGGCTCCAGGCCATTCTCAGCAGATCGCCGTCTTTTTCAAAGGGACGGTTGAACTGCTCTTCAATTGTGGTTTTGCGCTTGGTGTTTTTGTTGTTCTTTTTCATTTTATGTCCCTCCGTATCTTTCGTTGTTCTCTTTCCTGATTACGGCTTCATTATACCCGTACCCATAGCCCTGTGCCATTCATTGGGCTTACACTTTGGCCTTTTTCCTTACAGTTTTGAAAGAATGTGCAATATTACAAAATCTGTTATCTACAAGCTCATATTAACTTGACATATACTCATATACAGCTATACAATATTGAAAAAATAATACCTTAGACGCGGAAAATAGCTGAGATAGGAGAAAGACAAATGAAAAAAGTACTTGCGCTGATCCTTGCACTGTTAATTGTTTTCGCCCTGTGCGCCTGCGGGGCGGAGAAGACCGACGCAACTGCGTCGGCTCAGCCCACCCAAGCTGCCAAGACAAATCTGGAAATTCTTTACGAGCAGGACGACAGTATGCTCAATACATACAGTCTCATTGCCGTCAATCCCGAAGCTCCCTTTGTGGACGCCGACGGCAAAGCCGTAAGCGGCGTTGCTATCAACAAAGACGGCGCTGCCGCGCTTATAAACTGGCTGCTCTCTGAGGAAGGGGAGAAGCTGGCTGCCGGATACGGCAAGGAAGAATACGGAGAGGCCCTGTTCAGCCTGAAGGACGGTGCGCCGGTCTCCACAGCCTATATTCCCACGGCAACGGAAGCCACCAAAACCATACGTCTTTCGACCACAACCTCCGTCAACGACTCCGGCCTTCTCGATTATCTGCTGCCGAAGTTTAAGGATGCTTACGGCTACAACGTGGAAGTCTATTCCGCCGGAACCGGCAAGGCCATCGCCAATGCCGAAGCAGGAAACGCCGACCTGATATTCGTCCATTCAAAGTCTCAGGAGGAAAAATTTATCGAGGGCGGCTTCAGCTATGTACTCGACGGATTTGAATCAGAGCGCCTTTCTTTCCTTTATAACTATTTTGTGCTCTGCGGCCCCTCCGCAGACCCTGCGGGTGTTAAAAACGCCAAAAGCGTCAAGGACGCTTTCAAGCTTATATCCGACGGCAAATATCAGTTCGTTTCAAGGGGCGACAAATCCGGCACTCACAGCAAGGAGGTCACGCTCTGGCCTGAGGATCTGGGCATCACCACCGACGCGGAAAGCGTTGCCAATTACACCGACTGGTACAACTACTCCAACGCCGGTATGGGCACCTGCCTGACCATGGCGAATGAAAAGGGCGCATATATTCTCTCCGATAAAGCCACATTCCTTACATTCGTTAAAAACGGCGGAGTGATCGCCGGCTGATGCACACAGCCGTTCATGAAGCGTTTCGCCTGATTCTTTCCGGCAGCCATCTGCTGGGGAATATACTGGGCGTCACTTTACGCATGAGCCTGGCAAGCTCCCTGTTAGCACTCCTTATCGGAGTGCCGATAGGGGTGCTGCTGGGCGGCAGGAATTTCAGGGGAAAAACAGCTCTTGTTGTTATCAACCGTACACTGATGGGTGTTCCGCCTGTGGTATGCGGTCTTTTGTGTTATCTCCTGTTCAGCGGCGTGGGGCCTTTAAGGGCGCTGAAGCTTTTGTACACGGTACAGGGCATGGTGATAGCCCAGATAATCCTTATAACGCCCATAGTGGCCGGAATGCTGGAAAGCTATGTTTCCGGCGTAGCTCCCGCCATAAGAGAGACTGCCGCCGGTTTGGGTCTGAGCAGAGCCAAAATAACCGGTCTCATTATCAACGAAAGCGGCTATCAAATCGTAACAACATATCTGCTGGGCCTGAGCAGGGCACTGGCGGAGGTAGGCGCAGTGTCCATGGTTGGCGGCGCCATCGCTTACAAGACAAACGTCATGACTACGGCTATAATGAATTACACCAACATGGGCGATTTCACAACGGCTCTGGCGCTGGGCATCATCCTGTTTGTCATATCCCTTGTGGTCAACACAGTGGTATCAATAATGCAGGGGAGGCTGAAAAAGTGATAACAGTCCCCTTCACCAAGACCTACGACGGGCGCAGAGTTTTGGATATGCCCGCTTTTGAATTTGAAAACGGACGGATATACGCCGTTATCGGCTCAAACGGCTCAGGCAAGTCCACCATGGCCGGCATTTTAGCCGGTGTGCTGGACGCAGACGTAGGCGCCAAGGCCGTCGATCATAGCTTATCCTGCGGTTATATGCCCCAGCGGAGCTTTGCTTTCAGAATGTCCCTGAAGAAAAACCTTCATTTGAACGGCGGGGATGATAAGCGGGCCGAGGAGCTTATGACCAGACTGAATCTGACGGCGCTTAAAGATAAAAACGCTCACAGTCTCTCCGGCGGCGAGACCCAAAGGATGGCGCTGGCAAGGCTCCTTATGGGGGATTACGACACGCTGATACTGGATGAACCCACCGCCTCCATGGACCTTGAGTCCACGCTGATGGCTGAAAAACTCATAGATGAATACAGGCTTCGCGCCAATTGCGCTGTTATCCTTATAACCCATTCTCTTTCTCAGTGCTCAAGACTGGCGGATGAGGTTCTCTTTTTCCATTCCGGCAGACTGGCGGAATGGGGAGAAAAGTCTAAGCTTTTTGCCGCGCCAAAAAGCGCCGAGCTTAAAAGATATCTTGAATTCTGCAATAACCGCGGCTGAAAGGAAGCTTATATGTCTGATTCAAAGTTCTCCGGTTACATGGGCCGGATCGTAAAAATCGATCTCAGTACACGGAAGATCACCGACTATCCATGGTCGGACAGGGAGAGAGAGCTGTTCATCGGCGGCAAAATCATGGCCGCGAAGATCCTTGCCGATAATCTGACCGGCAAAGAGGAACCTCTTTCCTCTGAAAACATGATAGTTATTGCCACCGGCCCGCTTACCGGCACGGGAGCGCCCAGCTCCAACCGGTTTGATATTTCCACTATATCCCCGCAGACCGGGATTATGGCGTCCTCAAACAGCGGCGGCAATTTCGGCTATTATCTCAAAAAAGCCGGTTACGACGCGCTGATTCTTACAGGCCGCTGCGAAAAGCCCTCGTGGCTTGAGATATATAACGACAGCTTTGTCTTTCACGACGCCGACGGCATATGGGGTATGAGGATAACGGCGGCCCAGAACGCGCTGGCGGAAAAGCTGAACGAAAGCCGGGGCTGCCGGGCAAAATGCGGTATGGTGTGCATTGGCCCCGCTGGCGAAAATCTTGTGCGATACGCCTGCGTATTAAGCGGGGAGCGGGCCTGCGGCCGGGCCGGCATCGGCGCTGTGTTCGGTTATAAAAATCTAAAGGCCGTCACCGTTTCCGGCAATCACCCTATAAGCGTATATGACAGGGATAAGACGCTGGCATGGAACAAAAAATGGTGCAGCTATCTGCGGGGACACCCACTTACCGGCAATCAGCTGCCCCGGCTGGGCACGGCGGGACTTGTCAGCTCCATGCAGGCGCGGGGAATACTGTCCACCAAAAACTATAATTACGGCCAGTTTGACGGCTTTGAAAAGGTCAGCGGCGAATATCTGGCCGAGGAATACAATATTGTCAACAAGGGCTGCCTTTCCTGCCCCATAAAATGCGCCAGAAGCGTACTTGTAAACGGCTCAGAGGTCAAAGGCCCGGAGCTGGAGACTCTGGGGCTGCTGGGCGGAGGCATACTGAACGATGATCTTTCGCTTATACTGCGCTGGAACAACGAGCTTGACGATCTGGGGCTGGACACTATCTCCGCCTCCAGTACGCTGGCCTGGGCCATGGAAGCCAACGAAAAGGGGCTGTGGGATAACGGTCTGGAATTTGGAAAGACCGATAATATTTCCGCCACCTTTGAGGATATCGCTTTCCGCCGGGGCATAGGCGGGGAGCTGGCCGATGGCAGCAAGCGTCTGAGCGAGAAATACGGGGGCAGGGAGTTTTCTATCCAGTCCAAGGGCATGGAGCTGGCGGCCTATGAGCCCCGCAGAGCCGTTGGCCAGGGACTGGGCTATGCCGTGGCCAATCGCGGCGGCTGCCACCTGAACGGCGGCTATATGGTTATTCTTGAGGGGCTTGGCCTTTATACAAATCCCCAGACGCCTCACGCCAAAGCCGATTTCACCATGATGTTTCAGGATATGATGGAGATGCTCTCCGCCACAGGACAGTGCCTTTTCACTTCCTACGCGTTTTTCCCGGATTTTCTTATTTCAAAGCCCAACAGCATTATCACACGAGCGGCCAATTATCTTGTTCCGTATCTGGGGCCGGCCGTGCGCGTTATGAATAAGTTCCCTGAGATGCTGTGCTTTCATCTGCCGGTTTTCCATCACACCAAAGAATTGGAATACGCCCTTGGAATGCCCATGACCTTCGGCAAATATCTGCGCATCGGCGAGAGAGGTTATAATCTTGAGCGATACGTCAGTTCTAAATTCGGCGTTTCCGAAAAGATGGACACACTGCCAAAGCGGCTTACCGACGTGCCTCAGGATCCTTCCGATCCCAGCACGGTGGTGCCGCTGGATAAAATGAAGCCGGTATATTACCGGGCGCGGGGCTGGGGCAAAAACGGACTGCCCACCGAACGCACACTGCGTCGTCTGCGCATTAAGTGAGGAAAAGCGTGGTTAAAGTGAGACTGTTCGGTATCCTGCGGCTGGATACCGGGGTTAAGGAGCTTGAAGCCGACGTCCAATGCGTCAGGGAGCTGTATCCGCTGATAATTGAAAAAGCAAAGGCGATCGATCCCAAAACCAAGGTGACGGCAAAAGATCTGAGGGGCTGCATCGTGTCTGTAAACGGCAGGCAGGTTCGGCCATCCACAAAGCTTGGCGACGGGGACGAGGTCATACTCGTTCCGGCTGTGGCGGGAGGTTGACATAATGGCATATAAAATAACCGACGACTGCATCGGCTGTACGCTCTGCGCAAAAAACTGCCCGGTAAAGGCCATCACGGGCGCGCTGAAGCAAAAGCATACCATCGACCCTGATAAGTGCGTATCCTGCGGGCTGTGCGGCAGACTTTGCGCAAAAGGCGCCATAGAAAAGCCCGACGGCTCCAGAGCGGCGCAGGTTCCGAAGGAGAAGTGGCCGAAGCCTGTTATCAACAGGGAGGAGTGTGTGGGCTGCTCGCTTTGCGTGGAGGACTGCCCCAAATTCTGCCTTGAGCTTTCCGGGCCCAGATACCACGGCGACATAAGGACCTATTCCATTCTGGCCCGCAGGGAGGACTGCATTGGCTGCGGTATATGCGCACGCAGCTGCCCCATTGACGCCATAAGCATGGCTGTGGCTCACTTCGGAAAATAGCGCTGTTAATTTCAACAAAGAAGGATAAGGCATTGAAAGATAAGCAACTGACATTAAAAACAAAGCGGCTGATACTGAAACCGCTGACGGACACTGAGCTCGAAGAGAGAATAGAGACTGACCCGGATCCGGAGATGAAAAAAGCCCTGGGCGAAATGCTGGCTGGCTGCAAGGCCGACCCTGATAACAGGATATGGTACACCGAGTGGGCGTTTATGCTTAAAGAAAACGGCAGGATGATCGGCTCATTGGATTTCAAGGGGCCTGAAAACCACGGTGAAGTGGAGCTGGGCTACGGCACGGACGAGGAATACCGCTGCAAGGGCTATACAACTGAGGCGGTAAAAGCCGCCATTGAGTGGGCATTTTCTCAAAACAGTGACATCTATTACATAACCGCCGAAACCGCGCCGGACAATCAGGCTTCACGGCGTGTGCTTGAAAAGGCAGGCTTTCGCCCCAGCGGATGGGACGGTGAGGAAGGCCCGCGCTTTGAGCTGGAACGCCCGGCGACCAACTGGATGAGCATTGGTATGTGTTTGGGTATGTCCCTTGGTCTGTGCTTCAGCAGCATAAACATAGGCATGGGTCTTGCTGTGGGAATGTGCCTGGGTCTGGCTATTGGCGCGGGTGTGGATTTCTCTGTTAAAGCTAAAATGAAAGACGCCAGAGCAGAACACATAAAAAACAAAACTGTCGATGAAAACTCCCCGGAATGATCCGGGGAGTTTTTCTGATATGGATAGTATTGTCAGGGAAAATACCTGTTGCTAATTTCACAACAATGTAATATACTTCTATTTGGTGGACAGACCACCAAATAGAAGTAACAGCGAGGCGCGAGATGGATAATGATTATATATCCGGCGGCCTGGCCGCGGAGATAGGAAAAAAGCTTGAATCCATGATCGTCAGCGGCGAGCTGAAGATAGGTCAGCAGCTGCCCACGGAAAGGGAGCTGGCGGACGCACTGGGCGTGAGCAAGGGCGTGGTTCACGCCGGAATAACCGATCTTGCCAGAAAGGGATTTCTGCGCATTGTGCCGCGCCACGGGGTGTATGTGGCGGATTATGTCAAAAACGGCACCCTTGAGGTCCTTTCCGCCATCGTGAACAACAACGGCGGGAAAATAGACAGGGCTCTGGCGGAATCCATTATGAAGACCCGTCTGGCACTGGAGGGCATATCGGTTTATGAGCTTGCCCAAAACCACACGGATATGCAGCTGACGAGGCTTAGAGCCATGCTGGGCAATATGCGCTCCGCCGTGGAAAAGGGCGAGATCAAAACCAGCCGGGAGCTTTCTGAAAAAATTCAGGATATGTTCATGGCAAAATGCGTCATGTCCGGCAACCACATCATCCCCATATTTGTCAGCTCCAGCTCAGAGCTGTCGATAAAGCTGACCCAGTACTGGGTGGAGTCGGTGGGCTTTGACGAGACTATCCGAGGTCAGGAGAGGACACTTGAACGTATTGCCGCAGGCGACGCCGCAGGCGCGCTGGCCAATCTTAAGCAGGAATTTGACGCCGCCATCGCGGCGCTTTATGAATAACAATAAATCATAAATATGAAAGGAAGAATGAAAATGGCTGAACTGAGACAGGAGATAGTCAAGCTTTGCCGGGTGATCGGGGGACTCACCGGCATGGTAAACAAGATCGACGAAAACGCCCCGGAGTATTACTCTCTGGCTGATATCCTCACAGACGAGGAGGCGCAGCTTGCCTGCGTGTGCGGTCTGCGGAAAGAGCGGACTTACGAATACCTTGCCCAAAAATCCGGCAAACCGCTGAACAGAGTAAAGGAGCTGGCCGGGCATCTGGCGTGGATAGGCGTGTTCCGTATAACCAAAGATCCCGCTGACGGGGAAGATCGCTGCTTCATGCAGATATTTGCCCCCGGCATTCTTGAGATGATGGTCAATAACAAGGAGCTGTCCTCAGCTCATCCGGAGATAACCAGGGCTTTTGAGGAATATACCCGCCTGCGCATGGCCAACATCGCACCTATGCTGCCAAACGGCTACGGCCTTATGCGTGTGGTGCCGGTCGAAAGCGCCATTGACAAGGATCCCAACACCAAGGATTACGACCGCCTGTCCTATTATCTCAATAAATACGATGTTTTTTCCGTATCCGATTGCTCCTGCCGGGCCTCCCGCACCGCTCTGGGCGATGGCTGCGGACATCTGGACGAGGATATGTGCGTGCAGATGGGCAAAGGCGCCGAGCATTACATACGCTCCGGCCGCGCCCGCCAGATAAGCAGGGAGGAAGCGTACGAGATTATAAAGCGGGCCGAGGATAACGGTCTTATGCACGATATGCCCAACATTGAGGAGGCCGGCGAAAGCTCCGCCATCTGCAATTGCTGCGCCTGTGCCTGCTTCGGTCTGCGTGTGGGCCTTATGTACGGTGCCAGAGACGCCATACGCTCCAACTATGTAGCAAAGATCGATGAAGCCAAGTGCGTGGCCTGCGGTCAGTGCGTGGAGAATTGCCCGGCCAATGCCCTTAAGCTGGGTCAGAAGCTATGCTCAAAGGTTGACATAACTCCTCCGGAATACAGAAAAGTCGCCGATACAGCCCTGTGGGGCAAAAGTGACTGGAACGTGAACTACCGGGAAAACAGGGAAGACGTGCTGGCCTCCGGCACAGCGCCCTGCAAAACCGCCTGCCCCGCGCATATCGCCGTTCAGGGCTACCTTAAGCTGGCGGCTCAGGGCAAATATACCGACGCTCTGGCGCTGATAAAAAAGGAAAATCCATTCCCGGCTGTGTGCGGGCGCATCTGCAATCACCGCTGCGAAACCGAATGCACCCGGGGAAATGTGGACGAGGCCGTAGCCATAGACGAGGTCAAGCGCTTTATAGCCGACCACGATCTCAATGACGCCACCCGTTACATACCGCCCATGGTCAATCAGATAGGCAAGCCCTATACTCAGAAGATCGCAGTGGTGGGCGCCGGCCCCGCCGGAATGTCCTGCGCCTATTATCTGGCGGAAAAGGGCTACCCGGTGACTGTATTCGATAAGAACGCCGTGCCCGGCGGTATGCTCACCCTGGGCATTCCGTCTTTCAGGCTGGAAAAGGATGTGGTCAATGCCGAGATAGACATTCTCAAAGCCATGGGAGTTGAGTTCAAATGCGGCGTTGAAGTGGGAAAAGACGTCACCATACAGCAGCTGCGGGATGAGGGCTACAAGGGCTTCTATCTGGCCATAGGCGCCCAGAAGTCAGCCCCCATCGGAGTTAAGGGCGAGGAGCTTAAAAACGTCTACGGCGGCGTTGACTTCCTGCGTGAGGTCAATCTGGGCCGCAAGCCCTATGTTGGCAAAAGGTGCGCGGTCATCGGCGGGGGCAACGTGGCCATGGATGTGTGCCGCAGCGCCCTGAGACTGGGTGCCGCGGAAACCTGCATCATATACCGCCGGGGCAGGGACGAGATGCCCGCGGCGGCAGACGAGGTTGAAGAGGCCGAGAAGGAAGGCGTAAAGTTCCGCTTCCTGTGCGCTCCGGCGGAGCTGCTGGGCAGCGATGGCAAGGTGTCCGGCATAAAGGTGGAGCTTATGGAGCTGGGAGAGCCTGATGAAAAAGGCCGCCGCAAGCCCGTTGGCACCGGCAAGTACGAAACCATATCCGTGGATTCCGTTATCGGTGCCATCGGACAGAAAATCGATTGGAGCGGTCTTGATACCGGCGCTCTGGTCAAAACGAAAAAAGGTACTGCCCAGGCGGACGCCCTTACATATCAGACAGCCGAGAAGGACATATTTGTGGGCGGCGACGTGCTGACTGGCCCCAAATTCGCCATAGACGCCATTGCCGCCGGCAAAGAGGGCGCAATATCCCTGCACCGCTATGTGCATCCCGGCCAGTCTCTTACTGCCGGCCGCGACCGCAGGCACTATGTTGCTCTTGACAAGGATAACGCCCTTATCCCCGTATCCGGATTTGACAGCGACAGTCGCCAGCAGCCCGGCTATAACAAAGCCAAGGCAAAGTCCTTCGGCGACGCCAGAGTGACCTTCACCGAAGATCAGGTCAGAAAAGAGACCGCCAGATGCCTGGGCTGCGGCGTGACAAAGGTGGACGAATACCTGTGCATAGGCTGCGGGCTTTGCACTACCAAGTGCAAATTCGACGCCATAAAGCTGAAAAAAGTCCGTGACTGGCACGCCGGCACCTTTGAGACCCTTCCAATAAAGGTAGCGGAGCAGGTCGTCAAAAAAACCGGACATATAATAAAAAAGAACGTGAAGGGCTGATATGCACGAGCTTGGATTATTGGACGCCGTGATAAAGACAGTGGACGGTATCATGGCGGGGGAGAGCGACGTGAAGGGCGTGAGCAGGATCACTCTTGAAGTGGGCGAGCTCTCCGGCGTTATCCCCAGATATCTATATGACTGCTGGGAGGCCGTCCGCGACGGCACAAAGTACGCCGAAACAGCGCTGAATGTTATCACCGTGCCGGGCAAAGCAAGCTGCGGTGATTGCGGGGCGATATTTGCCGTTGACAGCGCGGATCTGCGCTGTCCGGAATGCGGCGGGGCAAAGCTGACGCCCATTTCTGGCCGGGATATGACTATAAGCGAAATAGAAGCGTATTAATATTTCCGCGGGCGCCGATACAAAGGCGTCCGCGGTTTTTATTTTATGTTGGAAAAACTTCTTGACAAACCGACGAAATTCGTTATAATAGCTTTTGCGCGTAGCGGGTTTGTGTAATGGTAGCACACCTGACTCTGACTCAGTTTGTGAGGGTTCGAATCCTTCACCCGCTGCCAAAAAAGTCCTTCATGTAATACATGAGGGACTTTTTCAACATATCAAAGAATGTTTTTTGTACATTTTGATTCGAAAGTCACTGATTTTTCTATATAATTTCCGATTGATTCTTATGACAGACATGTTATAATAATGTCATAATTGTCAGTTGCTATGAAACTCATGCCGCATCAGGCAGCAGCTCACAAGCAACCTGCAATAAAAGAAAAAGGAAGGATTTACGACATGGACGAGAAGTACAACGCATTATTCACGCCCTGGAAGGTTGGCGATGTGGAGATCAAAAACCGCATTGTTCAGTGCTCCATGGGAGGAACGGATCTTTTCGGCTGGATGGAGCCTAACCACTTCGACGAAGAAGCGGCATACTTTCTGCTCAACAGAGCGAAAGACGGGGTTGGCCTTCTTCTTCCCGGAATGCAGTTCATAAAAGACCCTCTTGGCATTCCCGGCAGAAAGTGGCTTTATCAGAACGATTACAAATTCAAGAAGCTCAAGGAGTTCATGGTTGAGTTCCACAAGACCGGCGCGAAGCTGTTCATACAGCTGGCAGCCGGCACGGGCCGTTCCATGGCTGTTACCGACTGGATGGTCAAGCTTGCCAAGAACGATTTCCTCAACAAGCTTGCAAGCCCCATCGTGGACGTGCAGTATATCTGCGCCTCCGCATCCGAGACTCCCAACCGCTGGGCAGAGGAGATCAAGTCCCGTCCTCTGACCAGAGAAGAGATCCAGGAAATGGTCGAAGCCTTCGGCAAGACCGCAAAGCGTCTGCGCGACGCCGGCATTGACGGCGTTGAGATCCATGCTGTTCATGAGGGCTACACCCTTGACCAGTTTGCTATCGCAAACATGAACTACAGAAAAGATGAGTACGGCGGATCTCTTGAGAACCGTCTGCGCTTCTCCACTGATATTGTCAAGGCCATCAAGAGAGAAGCCGGAGCCGACTTCCCCGTGTCCCTGCGTTACTCCGTGGTCTCCAAGACCAAGTCCTGGGGCAAGGGCGCTATGCCTTACGAGAAAGACTTTGTCGAGTTTGGCCGTGATATGGAAGAGTCCGAGAAGGCCGTCAAGATTCTGGGCGACGCCGGATACGATCTGTTCAACTGCGACAACGGTACATATGACGCCTGGTACTGGGCACATCCGCCGCAGTACATGCCCGACAACTGCAACCTGGAGTATGTTGAGCACATAAAGAAATTCACCGACAAGCCCGTGGTCTGCGCAGGCCGTATGGATCCTGTCAAGGCTGCTGAGGAGATCGCTGCCGGCAAGCTTGACGCCGTGGCTATCGCCCGTCAGAACCTGGTCGACCACGACTGGATCCACAAGATTCAGGAAGGCCGTCAGGACGACATCAAGCCCTGCATCCGCTGCCACAACGGCTGCTTCAACATGGCTAAGTTCAAAGGCACCGCCAATATCCAGAATCTCAACGATTCCAGACATCTGGCCCGCTGCGCTCTGAACCCCACCACCATGCAGCACAACAGATATAAGATCGTTCCCACCAGAAAGCCGAAGAAGGTCGCCATCATAGGCGGCGGCATCGGCGGCATGGAGTGCGCTCTTACTCTTAAGAAGCGCGGCCACAGCTCCGTTATCTTCGAGAAGACCGACAAGCTGGGCGGCCTGTTCATCACCGCTTCCGCCATGTCCTTCAAGGAGAACGACAGAGCCCTTATCGACTGGTATCGCAAGGAGATCGAGCGTCAGGGCATTGAAGTGCGCTACAACACCGAGATCAACGACGCCGGCACTCTCAGGGGCTTTGACGCCATCATTTCCTGCACCGGTGCCGTACCCAGAACCATGCCTATCCCCGGCTTCGACAAGACCATGTCCTTCACCGAACTGATGGTCGAGAAAAAGCCCGTTGGCGATAAGGTCCTGTTCTTCGGCGGCGGCCAGTCCTCCTGCGAGGCGGCATACGACCTGGTGCTGCACGGCAAGCACCCCATCATCGTGGAGTTCGCCGGCGATCTGGTCGCGGCTCAGGCTACCTGCCTTGCCAACACCTCCTTCCTGCGTGACGCCATGGAGTATCACAAGGTGCCCGTGTACCTGCACTCCACCATCACCGACATCCATGACGGCGGTGTCACCGTTCGCGGCGCCGACGGCAAGACCTTTGAAGTTGCCTGCGATAACGTGGTCAACGGCATCGGCTTTGTTCCCTCCCCGGTACGCGGCCAGAACAAGAAGGTTCCCGTGTACAAAGTGGGCGACTGTGTCGCAGTCGGCAACCTGCGTACCGTTATCTGGCGCGCATGGGATGTCTGCATGAAGATATAGTTTCCTGAATACTCACATTTGCAGGCGCGGATAAAATATCCGCGCCTGTTTTTTGCAAAAAAGTAGAATTTACTACAATTTTATTTGAGATTTCATGCAATAATACTATCGAGGTGAGAAACATGAAGCTCAAATCCATATTTAAAAAGAAAACTGAGGACGACAGCGCAGCGATAACCGGAGATAAGGAACTTAAAATGTTTTTTCTGCCCGGCTGCCCATACTGCCGTATGGCTGACGACGTCATCTCAGGTCTTGTAAGTGAAAACCCTGAATTTAAAAATGTAAGCATCAAAAAGGTGAATGAGATATCAAACAGCGCCCTGGCCGCCCGGTATGACTACTGGCGCACTCCAAGCTTCTTTCTTGGCGCGGACAAGCTGTATGAGGCAAGTCCCGGAGACAATGAACAGTACATGAAAGAAACTCTTAAAGATGTGTTCTCCCGGGCCCTGGCCGTCAACGTACAATAACTTCTTTTCCATACAATACTTTCCCTATTAAAGCCGTCCGAAAGGGCGGCTTTAATAATGCGCTTATTCGACATTATTCGCGCCAGTGATAAAAATAACCGCCTTTCCACGACGTGTTTCGACAG
Organism: uncultured Oscillospiraceae bacterium; assembly: GCA_964559305.1. GTDB lineage: Bacteria > Bacillota > Clostridia > Oscillospirales > Oscillospiraceae > UBA2922. The sequence goes on from CAZLIJ010000003.1 coordinate 21,200, forward strand.
ATGGCACTTATGCGAAATGATAATATCAGTGCCAAAAGAGAGAGCAAATACGGAGGGATAATTATGACGGAAATGGCGGCAATCTATTGCCGGGTATCACTTAAGGCCGGCAGCGGAAGTGAAAGCGCAAGCATATTGACTCAGCGCGCCGTGCTGGGCCAATACTGCCGTGAAAACGGTCTTAAAGTGGCGGGTGTATACGCGGACGACGGCTGGTCAGGCACAAATTATCAGCGTCCCGGGTTTTCCCGGATGCTGGCTGACATTGAAAGCGGTCTAATAGACACGGTTGTAGTCAAGGAT
>CAZLIJ010000004.1:0-3219 GCA_964559305.1 uncultured Oscillospiraceae bacterium
CACGCTCTCGGCGCCGCCGGTCAGGATAACGCGGCTCTCCCGGCAATTTACTGTAAGGTCGCCTCCCGGCATTTTCACTGTAATATCGGTTTCACGAGCGCAAAGCCCCAGCCGCACGGCAGCCGCCGCCGCGGCGCAGGCTCCCGTGCCGCAGGAAAGCGTCTCGCCGCTGCCCCGCTCCCACACCCGCAGCCGCAGGGTATTTTGATCCACCACCCGCACGAATTCCGTGTTTACCCGCTGGGGAAAAAGCTCCGCGTACTCAAACTCCGGCCCCAGCTTTTCAAGGTCAAGGCCGTCGATCTCGTCGGAGAATACCACGCAGTGGGGGTTGCCCACGGAAAGGCAGGTAGCCGTATACGTCTCTCCGCCTATGCTTATTTGGGCATCCACCAGCTCTTTTGCGTGGGTTTTTACCGGCACAGCCCCTGCGGAAAAGTCCGCCGCGCCCATATCGACGGACACGGAGCTTACCTTGCCGTCCCTTAAGAACAGCTTCAGCCGCTTCACGCCGCTGGCTGTCTCCACGGAAATGCTCTCGCTTTTCACATAGCCGTGGTCGTAGAGGTATTTTCCCACGCAGCGGATGTTGTTGCCGGCCATCTTCCCCTCGCTGCCGTCCCGGTTGAAGGAGCGCATCTTCGCGTCGGCAATATCGGAGCGCTCAATAAGCGCAATGCCGTCGCCGCCCACGCCCCGGTGTCTGTCACAAAGGCTGACGCACAGGGATTCGGGCGCAGTTATGCCGCTGTCGAAGTTTTCTATGAAGATATAGTCGTTGCCGCAGCTTTGGAGCTTGGCAAATTTTATCTGACGCCGCCATGAGCGCATATGGTTTATGTCCACAAGCTCCGTGTTCTGGGCGGAGTACCGGCTCTCTATCATTGCGGCCAGCGCGCTGGCGGTGTCAAGGCTGGTGAGACAGGGTATACCCAGCGCCATGGCCCGGCGGTGCAAAACGGTGTAATCTCCCACTGTTGCGTCCTTAACGGCGCCGGTGTAGACTATATAGTTTATTTTTCTGCCCTCCATCAGGGCGATTATCTCGCCGCTCTCCGCGGCGTTTTTAACGCTGATGACCGGAACGCCCATTTTTGCGATGGCGTGGGCAGTGCCGGGGGTTGCGTAAAGCTTCATGCCCAGGCTTGAAAAGCGGCCTGCCAGCGTCAGTATCTCCTGATAGTCGTTTTCCTCCACGCTGAGAAGAACGCCGTTTTCGCCTCTGGTGTTGGGTGCTGGCACCGAAAAGCCCGCGGCGGTCAACCCCTTATAAAGAGCCTCTGCCATTGTGCGGCCCAGCCCCAGCACCTCGCCGGTGGATTTCATCTCCGGGCCCAGAATGGAATTTGCGTCGGACAGCTTTTCAAAGGAGAATACCGGCACCTTCACCGCGGTATACGGCGGTGTGCGGTAAAGCCCCGTGCCATAGCCCAGCTCCGAAAGCTTTTCGCCCAGCATTACTTTTGAGGCAATATCCACCATGGGTACGCCGGTGACCTTGCTTATATACGGTACAGTGCGGCTGGCCCGGGGATTTACCTCGATGACGTACAGTTCCCCGGCGAAAATAAGGTACTGGATGTTTACAAGCCCCTTTGTACCCATGGCCAGCGCCAGCTTTTCCGAAACTTCGCACACGCGGGCAAGCTGGCTGTCGGTGAGATTATAAGGCGGGTAAACGGCGATGGAATCGCCGGAGTGGACGCCCGCCCGCTCGATATGCTCCATTATTCCGGGGATGAGCACGTCCTCCCCGTCGGATATAACGTCCACCTCCAGCTCCGTGCCGGGCATATACTTGTCCACCAGCACGGGGTTTTCTATGCCGCCGGACAATATGGCGCGCATATATTTTTCCGTGTGCTCCCGGCTGCGGGATATGGTCATGTTCTGCCCGCCGATGACATAGCTGGGGCGCAGCAGCACGGGATATCCCAGCTTCTCCCCGGCGGCGAGGGCCTCGTCAAGGGTGTTTACGCCCATGCCTTTTGGCCGGCGCACACCCAGCGTTTCCAGCAGCGCGTCAAATTTTGCTCTGTCCTCGGCAAGATCTATGCTCTTTGCGCTGGTGCCCAGAATGTTTATCCCCAGCCCGTCCAGATACGAGGTGAGCTTTATGGCTGTCTGGCCGCCGAAGGCCACCACCACGCCCACCGGCTTTTCCACCTTTATGATATTCAGCACATCCTCCGGCGTCAGGGGCTCGAAATAGAGCCGGTCGGCGGTATCGTAGTCGGTGGAGACGGTTTCGGGGTTGTTGTTGACTATCACCACGTCATAGCCCATGCTCCTGAGCGTCCACACACAGTGGACAGATGAGTAGTCGAACTCAATGCCCTGCCCGATGCGTATAGGCCCGGAGCCTATTACCATGACCACCGGGCGTCCGCTGCGCTTAAACTGCCGGGCTTCGCAGACCATATCTGAGCTGGAGTAGAAATACGGCGTCTCGGCGTCGAATTCCGCACCGCAGGTGTCCACCATCTTGTAGGAAAAGTCCATGCCGGGCAGCTCTTTAATCCCGGCGAGCCGCTTAAGGGCGGCGTCGGTATAGCCCAATCTTTTCGCCGGCAGATAGTCGGCGTCAGTATAGCCGTCGGTCTTAAGATGATTTTCAAAATCCGCCAGATTTTTTATTTTATAGAGGAACCAGCGGTCGATTTTTGTGATGCCGTGTATCTCATCCACGGACACACCGCCCTTCAGCGCCTCAAAGACCGTGAACAGCCGCCGGTCGTTCTGCTCGTGCAGCCGCTCAATCACCGGCTTATCCGAAAGGGCCGGGGCGTTGAGCGTATCAAGGGATATTTCCGCGCCCCGGACAGCCTTCATCAGGGCGCATTCAAAGGAGTTTGCTATGGCCATGACCTCGCCGGTGGCCTTCATCTGGGTGCCCAGCTTCCGGCTTGAGCCGGCGAATTTATCGAAGGGCCACTTGGGAAATTTCACCACCACATAGTCCAGCGCGGGCTCAAAGCAGGCACAGGTCTTGCCGGTGATGTCGTTTTTTATTTCGTCCAGGGTGTAGCCCAGGGCGATTTTGGTGGTTATTTTGGCTATGGGATAGCCGGTGGCTTTGCTGGCCAGCGCCGAGGAGCGGGAAACCCGGGGATTGACCTCGATGACGGCGTACTCAAAGCTGTCGGGATCAAGGGCGAACTGGCAGTTGCACCCGCCCACTATGCCTATGGCGGAGATGATGTCCAGCGATGCGGTGCG
>CAZLIJ010000004.1:3229-21248 GCA_964559305.1 uncultured Oscillospiraceae bacterium
CACCGGGTCCACGGTCTCCATGGAGCACACGGCGATGGCGTTGCCCGCGCCGTCGCGCATGGTCTCAAACTCTATTTCCTTCCACCCCGCGATGCTGCGCTCCACCAAAATCTGGCTTATGGGAGACTGGTCAAGGCCGGAGCGGGCTATGACCCTCAGCTCAGCTTCGGTTTCGGCTATGCCGCCGCCGGAACCGCCAAGGGTGAAGGCCGGGCGCACAATTACGGGATAGCCTATCTCCGCCGCCGTTTTCAGCGCGCCGTCAAGGTCGGTGGCTATGCCCGATGGCACAACGGGCTGACCCAGAGCGCGCATGGCGTCGCGGAAAAGCTCCCTGTCCTCCGCCGCGTCAATGGCGGCTATGTCCGAGCCCAGCAGCCGCACGTCCGCTTTTTCAAGCCAGCCGTCCCGGCTCAGCTGCATGGCTATGGTAAGGCCCGTCTGCCCGCCAAGAGTTGCCAACAGGCTGTCCGGCTGCTCTTTTTCTATAATGCGCTTGATGGTGTCGGCGTTCAGCGGCTCAAGATATATCTCGTCGGCCAGATGCCGGTCGGTCATGATGGTGGCGGGGTTGGAGTTTGCCAGCACCACGTTGACGCCCTCGTCCTTCAGCACCCGGCAGGCCTGAGCCCCGGCGTAGTCAAATTCCGCCGCCTGACCGATTACGATGGGGCCGGAGCCGATGACCAGAACTTTTTTTATGCTCTTATCCTTGGGCATGGCCGCTCCCTCCCATCATGGAAACAAATCTGTCGAACAAAAACGCTGTGTCCTGCGGCCCTGAGCGGGCCTCGGGATGAAACTGCACGGAAAAGCAGCTCTTGCCCGGATATTCCACACCCTCGCAGGTGCCGTCGTTGGCGTTTTCGTATATCACCTGTCCCACGCCCTCCAGGCTGGCGGAATCCACCGCGTAGCCGTGGTTCTGGCTGGTTATGTATGTCCTTGTGCCGCGCTTATCCCGCACCGGCTGATTGCCGCCCCGGTGGCCGTATTTGAGCTTGTATGTGCCGCCACCGGCAGCCAGCGCCAGCAGCTGATGGCCAAGACAGATGCCGAATATGGGCACGCGGCCCATAAGCTTTGAAAGCTCCTCTATGCTCTCGGTGTTTTCCGCCGGATCGCCGGGGCCGTTGGAGAGCATCACTCCATCCGGGCGGAGGGCAAGTATTTCCTCCGCGGCAACATCATACGGCAGCACCAGCACCTCGCAGCCCCTTTGGGTAAGCTGCCGGATAATGCCGCGCTTGGCGCCGTAATCCACCAGCGCCACGGTGAATTTCTTCTCTCCCGCCGCCGGCACGGTATACCGCTTTTTTGTGCTCACAGCCTCCACCGCTCCCGTGACGGCATAGGACTTTATCCCCACCAGATTACCGGGCAATTCGGAGCATATGGCGGCGTTCATCACGCCGTTTTCCCTGATGACGCGGGTGAGCTCCCGGGTATCCACGCCGCAGATGCCCGGCACATTCTTTATTTTCAGGAAGGTGTCCAGATCATAGTCACAGCGGAAATTTGAAGGCTGCTCACAGACGTTACGCACCACATAGCCTTTCACGGCGCACTGGCCTTCAAAATCCGCCTCTATCACGCCGTAATTCCCTATAAGCGGGAAGGTCTGCATTACTATCTGACCTGAGTAGCTGGGGTCGGTCAGGGTTTCGATATATCCGCACATACCCGTGGTGAACACCAGCTCCCCAACGGTGTCCCCCGCGGCGCCGAAGCGCCGTCCTTCAAAAACGGCGCCGTCGGACAGTATAAGATAAGCTTTTTCGTCTTTCATAGGTTTACATAACCGCGGCCATGACGGCCTTTATGGTGTGCATACGGTTTTCGGCCTCGTCGAAAACGATGGACTGGGGGCCTTCAAAGACTGCGTCTGTTACCTCCATGGCGTCCCGGCCAAACTTTTCGCCCATTTCTTTTCCCACCTTTGTTTTGTGGTCGTGATAGGCGGGCAGACAGTGCATGAAGCGGCACTGCTCCCCGGCGGCGGCCATAAGCTTTTCGTTGACCTGATAGGGGGCAAGGTCGGCTATGCGCTCACTCCACACCTCCGCAGGCTCGCCCATGGGCACCCAGATGTCAGTGTATATGACATCCGCGCCCTTTACCGCCTTTTCCGGGTCGGTGAGGAAATTTATCTCTCCGCCGGTGGTGGCGGCCAGATCACGGCAGGTCTTTATAAGCTGGGGGTCGGGAAAATATTTTTCAGGCGCGCAGGCGGTGAAGCTCATGCCCATTTTGGCACAGCCCACCATAAGCGAGTTGCCCATGTTGTACCTGGCGTCGCCCATATATACAAGCTTTCTGCCGCCCAGCACGCCGAAATGCTCCTTTATGGTGAGAAAATCCGCCAGTATCTGAGTAGGATGAAATTCGTTGGTGAGCCCGTTCATCACCGGCACGTCGGAGTATTTGGCCAGCTCCTCCACCAGCTCCTGTCCGAAGCCCCGATACTCGATGCCGTCGAACATCCGCGAGAGCACCCGGGCGGTGTCGGCTATGGATTCCTTCACGCCTATCTGGGAACCTGTGGGGCCCAGATATGTGGTTCCCGCGCCCAGATCACGGGCGGCCACCTCAAAGGAGCAGCGGGTGCGGGTGCTGGTCTTTTCAAAGATCAGAGCCACGTTTTTGCCCTCCAGCAGGCGGTGGGGCACTCCGGCTTTCTTTTTGGCCTTCAGCTCCGCGGCCAGCTCCAGCAGACCGTATATCTCCGAGGGTGTATAGTCCAGAAGTTTAAGAAAATCCCGTCCTTTTAGATTCATTTTCAGCTCCTCATCCGGCCAGTACAGCCTTGATAATGTCTACCGCCTCTTTCAGCTCGTCCATGGGTATGTTCAGCGCCGGCAGCAGACGGACCTTATTTTTTGCCGTAAGACACAGCACGCCTTTTTCAAGACAGCTGTTGACTATCTCCAGGGCGGTTTTCTTTTCCGGCTCCACGCCTATCATAAGACCCATGCCGGAAACGGATTTCACGCCCCGGGCGTTTTCCAGCTGTGAAAAGATATATTCGGATCTGACTTTAACCTCTGCCATAAACCCGTCATCCAGCCGGTCAAGTATGCTGACGGCCCCCGCGCATACGGCGGGATTGCCGCCGAAGGTGGAGCCGTTGTCGCCGGGGGCGAACACGTCCTGCACCTTTTCCCCAAGCATACACGCGCCTATGGGCAGTCCCCCGCCCAGCCCCTTGGCTGTGGTGACGACATCGGGCGTGATGCCGTAGTTCATGTATGAGTACAGCGACCCTGTGCGGCCATTGCCGGTCTGCACCTCGTCCACGATGACGATAATGTCTTCACCGGCGGCAAAGCCGGCCACATCCTTCACAAAATCGCAGTCCAGCGGTATAACGCCGCCCTCGCCCTGCACGCACTCAAACATTATGGCGGCCACCTTGTTTTCCGCCGCCAGACGCATCACGCCGTGGATATCCCCGGCCTGGGCATAGACGAAGCCCGGCGTCAGCGGTGTAAACAGCTCGTGATAGTGCTCCTGCCCTGTGGCGGCAAGGGTGGTCAGCGTCCTGCCGTGGAAGCTGTTTTTCATGGTTATGATTGTTGAATACTCAGCGCCCTTTTTCTCCGCGGCGTATTTGCGGGCGGCCTTCACGGCGCACTCGTTGGCCTCCGCCCCGGAATTGGCGAAGAAAACCTTTTTCATGCCGGTCTTTTCGCAGAGCTTTTCCGCCAGCAGTGCGCAGGGCTGGGTGTAATAGAGATTTGACGCGTGCTGGAGGGTGTTGAGCTGGGCTGTCACGGCGGACAGCCACGCTTCATCGCACCAGCCGAAGGAGGTAACTCCGATGCCCGCGCCCATGTCTATGTACCGTTTTCCCTGATCGTCCATAGCCGTGGAACCCTTGCCGGAGATAAGCGTCACCGGGAAGCGGGCATAGGTATTTGCGATATATTGTTTGTCGATAGCTTTAATATCCATATTCATCCTCCGTGTATCATGGTGCCCGCGCCCTCGTCTGTGAGCACCTCCATAAGCGTTGCGTGGGGCACGCGGCCATCCAGAATAATGACCTTTTTGACGCCGTGTCCGATGGCGTCCACGCAGCATTTTATTTTCGGTATCATACCGCCGGAGATAATACCCTGGCTCTCCAGCGTCTTTGCATCGTCCACGGTCATGTCCCGGATGAGGGAGCAGGGATCGTTTTTATCGCGCATAACGCCGCCGATGTCGGTCATCATTATCATGCGCTCCGCGCCCATGGCGCCGGCGATGCGGGCGGCTGCGGTGTCGCCGTTTATGTTGTAGGTGTTGCCCGCCCTGTCGCAGCCCAGAGTGAACACCACAGGGATGTAGCCTTTTTCCAGCAGATCTTCTATGGGCTTCACGTTAACGTCGGTGATCTCCCCCACATAGCCCAGCCGCTCATCTTTCATCTTTGCCTCGATAAGCCGCCCGTCCATGCCGGATATGCCCACGGCGCTGCCGCCCTTCATCTGCAAAAGATTAACAAGAGTCTTGTTTATCTTTCCTGCCAGCACCATCTGCACTATGTCCACAGTCTCCCTGTCGGTCACTCTGAGCCCCTCCAGAAATTCAGGGGTCTTACCGAACACAGCCATTGCGGAGCTTATCTCCGGCCCACCGCCGTGGACCAGCACCACCTTCACGCCGATAAGCGTAAGCAGCACTATGTCCTCCATCACCTGCTCCCGCAGGGCGTCGTTTATCATGGCGTTGCCGCCGTATTTCACAACTATCACTCTGCCGTTATACCGGCAGATGTATGGCAGGGCCTGAGTCAGCACCTCCGCCCGCTCCGAATTCGACAGCGTAATATCCATCACGTTCTGTAATCTCCGTTTATACGAATATAGTCGTAGGTAATGTCGCAGCCCCAGCAGGTGGCCTTTCCGCCGCCGGATTTGAGGTCTGCTATTATCTCCACTTCCGGCTCTGTCAAAACCTTTTCCGCCAGTTCCTCGTCAAATTCAAGTCCCATGCCGTTTTTGCATACAGGCACCTGTCCGGCGGCGGATTTAAATGTTATGTCAACCGTTTTGGGGTCAAAGCTCACGCCGGAATAGCCCATGGCGCATATGACCCTGCCCCAGTTGGCGTCGCAGCCGAAAATGGCGGATTTTGTGAGCGTGGACGCGATGACGGATTTTGCCATGGTCTCGGCGTCCTTTTCGCTCTCAGCGCCGGTGACAGTGCAGGTGATGAGGTGCTTTGCCCCTTCCCCGTCGGCTGCCATGGCTCTGGCGATGGCGGTGCAAAGCTCCTTAAGCGCCGCGGTGAAAGCGTCGTAGTCAGGGCCGGGGGCGGTTATCAAGGCGTTGCCGGCCATGCCGTTTGCCAGAATTATCAGGGAGTCATTGGTGGAGGTATCCCCGTCCACGCTTATGCGGTTGAAGGTCACGGCACACACCGCTTTCAGCGCCCTTTTCAGCATTTCCGGCGATATGGCGCAGTCTGTGGTGAGATAGCAGAGCATGGTGCCCATTTTGGGGTGTATCATGCCGCTGCCCTTGGCTATGCCGCCCATGGCCGCGGTTTTCCCGCCAAGGGTGAACTGGCAGGCAAATTCTTTTTTCTTCGTGTCGGTGGTCATGATGGCCGTGGCAGCGGCGTCAGATCCGGCGGCGCTGTGGGCAAGACCCTTGGCGATTTCCGGCAGGCCCTTTTCAATGGCCTCAATATTGAGCCGCTGGCCTATTACGCCGGTGGAGCTCACCAGTACGCTTTTTTCATCCACGCCCAATGCCGCGGCGGCGGCCAAGCGCATTCTCCCGGCGTTTTCCATGCCCTCCGGCGCGCAGGCGTTGGCGTTGCCGGAATTTGCCGCTATGGCCCGGGCATGGCCGGATTTCACAGCTTCAATGTCCAGCAGCACCGGCGCGGCCTTCACCTGATTGGTGGTGAAAAGCCCGGCGGCGGCGCAGTCGGTTTCGGAACATATAAGCGCCAGATCGTTTTTATTTTTATTGGGCCTGACGCCGCAGTGGATGCCCCCGGCCAAAAAGCCCCTGGGGGCGCAAAGCCCGCCCTCTATGTATTTCATACTTTGCCTCCCAGCACAAGCCCCGCAGTTTCCTGCGCGCCCGTTATAATATTCATGTTCTGCACTGCCGCCCCGGAAGCGCCCTTGCCCAGATTGTCGAAGCGGGCGATAAGCAGTATTCGCTCACTGTTTCCGGCTACGGTTATTTCCATGTCGTCCCGGCCGGCAAATTTGTTTGCCGCCATCAGGCTCTCTCCGGCGTCGGCGTTAAAGCGCACCACCCCGCCGCTGTATATTTGGGCGTACAGCTCTTTTATATCCTCAGCCGTGCCGTTTATATCCCCTGCGAAAAGCGAAGTCACGGTCTCCATGCCGCAGTAATAGTCCGCCACAACGGGGCAAAACACCGGTGGCACGGAAAGGCCGGGTATAAGCGTCATTTCTTTCAGGTGCTTGTGGTTTTGATCAAGGCCGTAGACCCTTGGCGCGTCCAGCGCTCCGTCCCGCTCCGGCGCTTCATACTGGGCTATCATCTTTTTTCCGCCGCCGGAATAGCCGGTGAGAGAAAAACAGCTCAGCCCCAGCTCCTTGGGGATTATCCCCGCCTTTACCAGCGGCTCGACAAGCACAACGAACCCGCTGGCGTGGCAGCCGGGATTTGCCACCCGCTTTGAAGCTTTTATCTTTTCCCTCCGCCCGGCAAGCTCCGGGAAGCCGTATTCCCAGCCGGGGGCCGTGCGGTGGGCGGTGGAGGTGTCGATGATGGCCACATCGGGGTTTTCCACAAGCCCCACGGCTTCCACCGAGCCCTCGTCCGGCAGGCACAGAAAGGCCACGTCGGCGGAGTTTATGGCGTCCTTTCTGGCGTTTATATCCCGGCGCAGCTCATAGGGCACGGAGATAAGCTCAATGTCCTTTCGCGCGGCGATACGCTCATGTATGCGCAGCCCAGCAGTTCCGGCGGAGCCGTCGATAAACACCTTAGTCATTTTTCAAAAAGTCCTTCACATATTTTATCTGCGCCTCCACCGACTCAACGGAGGTGCCCCCCAGGGAGGCGCGGCGTTTTACGCAGTTGGTCAGGTCTATGGCGTCGTAAAGCTCATTGTCAAAGACGTCGGAATACTTCTTATAGGTCTCCAGCGGCAGCTCCTCCAGCACCGTGCCGTCCTTGATGCACTCCGCCACCAGCTGGCCGGATATCTTATAGGCCGTGCGGAAGGGCAGGCCCTTTTTCACCATATAATCCGCCAGATCAGTGGCGTTTATAAAGCCGGTCTGGGCGGCTCTTAGCATATTGTCGGTGCGGGCGGTGATGGTGTCCAGCATGGGTGTGAACACCTCAAGGCACATCTTCACCGTGTCCAGCGCGTCGAAAACGGCCTCCTTGTCCTCCTGCATATCCTTGTTGTAGGCCAGAGGCAGACCCTTCATAACGGTGAGCATGGCCATCAGGTCGCCGTAGACCCTGCCGGTCTTGCCCCGGATAAGCTCCGCCATATCGGGATTTTTCTTCTGGGGCATTATGGACGAGCCGGTGGTGTAGCTGTCGGAAAGCTCCACGAACTTGAATTCCCAGCTGGACCAGAGCACTATTTCCTCGGCAAACCTTGAAAGGTGCAGCATTACGATAGCCAGCGCGTCAAGAAGCTCCACGCAGAAATCCCTGTCGGATACTCCGTCCAGAGAGTTCAAAGCTATGCCGTTAAAGCCCAGCTCGCCGGCCTCCATATACCTGTCGGTATCGTAGGTAGTACCCGCCAGAGCGCAGCAGCCGATGGGCGACACGTTCATGCGCTCCACGGCGTCCTCCAGCCGGGAGATATCCCGCATGAACATCATGGCGTAGGCCATAAGATGGTGGCCGAAGGTCACGGGCTGGGCCCGCTGCAAATGGGTGTAGCCCGGCATGACGGCGCTTTTGTACTCCGCGGCCTTTTTGGTCAGCACCGCCAGCAGATCCTTAAGCTGCTCGCTTATCTCCCCGCTCTCACATCTCAGATACATACGCAGATCCAGCGCCACCTGATCGTTGCGGCTGCGGGCTGTGTGCAGCATTTTGCCCTCGTCGCCTATCCGGGCGGTGAGCACCTGCTCCACGAACATATGTATGTCCTCGCACTCCATGTCGAATTGCAGCGCGCCGGAATCAATGTCGTCCAGTATGCCCTGCAGCCCATCGATTATATGCCCGGCCGCTGCCTGCGGTATGATGCCCTTTGCCCCCAGCATGGCCGCGTGAGCCATGGAGCCGGTTATGTCCTGGGCATACATCCGGCTGTCCACCCGGATGGAGGAATTGAAGTCGTCCGCGGTTTTATCCACGTTTCCGGCAGTCCTGCCGGCCCACATCTTTGCCATATGACCTTCTCCTTCATAAAGCCCGCGTCCCGCACTGCTGTTGGTGCGGGACGGGAATTATTACTTTTTGTTCTTTGCGTCCACCATGGCCTGCACCTTGATGGGCAGTCCGTAGAGATTTATAAAGCCCTCGGCGTCCTTCTGGTTGTAATCCGACTCGCCGAAGGTGGCGATCTCCTCGGAATACAGGGAGAAATCGCTCCATACTCCGGCCTTGATGACGTTGCCCTTATAGAGCTTCAGCTTTACCTTGCCGGTGACGGTCTCCTGAGTTTTGTCCACAAAGGCGCTCAATGCCTCCCTGAGGGGTGTGAACCACTGGCCGTTATACACAAGCTCCGCGAAGGTCACGGAAAGCTCCTGCTTTTTGTGCATGGTCATCTTGTCCAGACACACGCTCTCCAGATACTCATGGGCTTTATAGAGGATGGTGCCGCCGGGAGTTTCGTAAACGCCCCGGCACTTCATGCCCACAAGGCGGTTTTCCACGATGTCCACAAGGCCGATGCCGTTTTCGCCGCCCAGCTTGTTGAGCTTAAGTATTATCTCCTTGGCGCTCATCTTTTTGCCGTCCAGCGCCACCGGCACACCCTTTACAAACTCAAGCTCCACATATGTGGGAGCGTCCGGCGCGTCGATGGGGGAAACGCCCATTTCAAGGAAGCCGGGCTTTTCGTACATGGGCTCGTTGCCCGGGTCCTCAAGGTCAAGGCCCTCATGGCTGAGATGCCACAGGTTTTTGTCCTTGGAGTAGTTGGTCTCCCGGTTAATCTTCAAAGGCACATTGTGAGCCTCGGCGTAATCTATCTCCTCATCCCGGGACTTTATTTCCCACTCACGCCAGGGGGCGATGATGGGCATTGTGGGCGCAAAGTGCTTTATCGCCAGCTCAAAGCGCACCTGATCGTTGCCCTTGCCGGTGCAGCCGTGGACAATGGCGTCGGCTTTCTCTTTGATAGCGACGTCCACCAGCCCCTTGGCTATGCAGGGGCGGGCGTGGCTGGTGCCCAGCAGATAGTCCTCGTAAACAGCGCCGGCCTTCATGGTGGGGATTATGTAATCGTCCACATACTCCTCGGTCAGATCCAGCACATAGAGCTTGGACGCGCCGGACTTTTTCGCCTTTTCCTCCAGCCCCTCCAGCTCGTCGGTCTGGCCCACGTTGCCGGAAACGGCAATTATTTCGCAGTTATTGTAGTTCTCCTTTAGCCAGGGGATGATGATGGATGTATCAAGACCGCCCGAATATGCAAGAACTACCTTCTTTATATCAGCTTTATTCATTATATATGCCCTCCGTAAGAATATTTATGCACTTATTATCCACCTTTTTTTCGATATGTCAAGAGATAAATGAATACATATTGTGATATTATTTATAATTATTAAATTTTCGCCTTTTACCCGGGGTGTATATGTATAAATTTTCACCTGAAATGAAAATATCCCCGTTCCGGCGCATATGCGTCGGAACGGGGATGCGAAAAAGTTCTGTTATCAGTCCACCAAAAGTCTGTAAAGCATTACGGCCACCTGCGCTCGGGAGGCTCTGCCCGCGGGAGACAGAGTATTGGCCCCGGTGCCGCTTATTATGCCGTGGCCCACAGCCCAGCTCATGGCGTCTCTTGCCCAGGGGCTGACGGAGCCGTAGTCGGAATAACCCACCAGCGTGCCGGAAGCCGCGGTGCTCATGCCCAGGGATCCGGCAAAGTTTCTCAGCAGCACGGCTATCTGTTCCCTTGTAACGGGCGCGTTGGGCGCGAAGGACGAGGAGGAGACGCCGCCGGCTATTCCATTTTCATATGCCCAGGTAACAGCCGTGTAGAAATAGTCGGAATACTTCACATCTGTGAATGGGCAGGCGCCTTTTACGGCCGGGCTGCCCGCCGCCCGGTAGAGAACAGCGCACACCATGCCCCGGGTCATTGTGGTCTGGGGTGAAAAGCTTGTGCCGCCGGTGCCTTTTATAAGTCCCCACTTGCCGGCATAATCCACTGCCGGCGCCGACCACGCGCCGGTATTGGCGGCGGTAACATCGTCAAAGTAGGCACTGGAGGTCTTTTGAGCTGCCGTAAGCTCAATGGTGCCGGTAACGGTCTGACCCGTGGGGCTGACCGCAGTATACGCCACAGATACCTTGCCGGAATAGCCGTTTGGGGGCATATATGTCACATCGGACACGGGGTAGCTGCCGTAGGCCGAATCTTTTATATAAAACTTCATCGTACCTGTGACCGCCGCGCTGCTGCCGGGGGTATAGTTCAAATACAGCTTGCCCACAGCCGGCTGGAAAAAGGTGACGGTATAATTAGACTGGGACTGGGGAAAATCTGCGGCGTAAAACTCCCGGCCCTCAGAATAGCACACGCCGGTGCCGGCCGTTGATTTGCCGTAAATAAAATCCACATCGCCGGTATACAGCAGCTTGCCGGTGGTATCGTAAGCGGCGTAGCCGGCCTTGTCCGTGCCGGTGCTGTAATTGCCGGGCTGATAAACGGTGTCCGAAAGCGAATAGCCCGTACCGTTGTAATTAACCCGCAGCATATAGTTCTGGCAGTTGGCCGCTGTGAGCTGCCTGCTGCCGCCTACATACAGGGAGCCCATGGCGGGCACGCCTGTGAAGCGGATATAAAAGCTGCCGGCGGAGTTGACGCTCAGGGCGTTCATGTATTCTGTTACAAAATCACCGGCGTCCAGATTTATCGGCGTTCCCGCGGAAACGGAATAGCTCACATCCCTGACGGCGTTGCCGGTGACGGTGATATACATCTGCCCCTTGGCCGTTACGCTCTCGTAGTTTTTATTGGCTCCGCCGTAGCAGGTGAAGTCCACCACAAGATAGCATTGCACGGCGGGGGAATTGTAGCTGACACGGTTGAGATAATTATTGCCGGAATTTGCCGTACCGGTATAGCTGGCGGTGTAGTATCTCACGCCGTTGCCGGGGGCAAACTGCTGGGCGTTATTGAGAAAATAGCCGGGGTAGGCCTTGTTTGAATAGGTCACGCCGGTGAATTCCACTGACGAGAGGTAATTTGACTGGCTGGTGGCGTTTTTGAAAAACGCGGTGAAGCCGGCTTCGTCCATCATGAGCTTGGAGCTGACGGGCACGGAATACGTCACGTCAGCCGCGCCGTCTATGGTGTCCGGCACCACAAGGCGCAAGGTGCAGTCGGCTATTTTGTTATCCAGCGCGTCATAGGCCGCGAAAGTGCGGCTGTATGTACCCGGTGTGGACGGTACGAAATACAGATCGCCGGTATTGAGCTGTCCTGCGGTGTTGCGGTATATCTTTGTGCCCGACACCGCCACGCCGGCCAGCTCTCTTGTATAGAGCGTGCCCACATAGCTGTTCTCAGGGCCGAAAAGTATGTAGTTGTAGTTCTTGCCGCTGACGTTGGCCACGGCAGTGTCTATCATAGCCGCGGCGCTTTGGGAGTTTTGAGCCGTTGCGGAGGAAAAGGTATATGGCTGGTCGCCGTCAAGATTCACGGTAACATCCGGGTTATAGGCCGTGTACTGAACTGTGCAGGAAACTGACAGCGTATTCGTGCCGTCGTTCAATGTGCAGGTAATGACGGCGGTGGAATTTTTGTTGTTGGCGGTGGTGACAAGGCCTGTTGAGTCCACAGTGAGAACGGAATTATCGCTGCTGGTCCAGGTCATTGTGCCCAGCGCGTCCGCCGGAGTGGTAACGCACTTGAGCTGCATGGGGCTGCGGGTCATGGAAACAGTTGTATTTGTTACCTTGGTGGTGTTTTGGTAAATATCTATGGACTTGGCCGTGGGCTTCACATTCACGGTGGCCGTGGCTGTGGCGGTGTACACGCCGGAGGTGGCCGTCACGGTGATGGTGGAGCTGCCCAGAGCGACGCCGGTAACCGCGGCTGGGTTCCCGCTTTGGGCGACTGTGGCCGCGCCGGTATTTGAGGACGTCCATGTATATGTCCCGGCGGGCTGTGCCGTGGCTGTCAGCGAGCCGGTTCCGCCTACTCCCATATCCAGAGTTGTGGGGCTGACAGTGACCTTTGGATTCACAGTGAAGGCCACGGGAGCCGACGTAGTTACTCCATTCGCTTTGGACACTGCCGTTATTTTCGCCGTGCCCAGACCCACGGCCTTCACAGTGCCGTTGGCGTCTACGGTGGCCACAGCCTCGTTGCTGGAGGCCCATGTCACGGCGGAGCCCGTCGTACCGTGGGTGTAGGCCACGGAGGCTGTGAGATTGGCGCTGTCACCAAAGGCAAGGGTCCTTTTCGTTGGGCCGCTTATCTTCACGGTTGTCACAGTGTCCTGAACCACGTTGAGCGTGTAAACACGGCCTGTTTTCGTTCCTGTAAGAATACCCGTGGTGCCGAAGTACGCGGCGTTGCCAACGGTCAGGGTGGTTTGGCCGACGCTGTTGAGCGTAAGCTGGGCGGAGGTGGCTCCGCCGGATATTGTCGTGTTGTAATTGCCCACCGTTGTACCAGGGAAGCTGGCGAACGCCGTATCGGCAACGCTCCAGTAAAGCCTGTTCAGCGTGTCTGTATACTCTGACGTGACCGTGGCGTTCAGCGCTACAGTAGCCGCGCTCTCGCCCATATAGGCAGTGATGGTGGACGTAGTGTCATTAACTTCCGCGCCGCTGGCGGCGCTGAGGGTGATGGCATTGGCCGCCGCGAAGGCCGTGACGCCCAGAGAAGCTGTCAGCGCCAGCGCCATTACAAGGCTGAAAAGCCTTTTAAAATTCTTTTTCATTTCTTATCCCCCGTAAGCAGGCTTACTGGACGGCTTTCCAGGTCTCCACGCCGTTGGTCTGGACAAAGCTGTGGCCGTTGGCGGCCTCGATTATCTGATAATAGGCCGGAGTGCCGGCAGGCACATCGTTGAAGGTGTTGAGTTTGGCCAGATTATTGTCGATAAAATACTCGTCGGGGATTCTGGAGGTCATGGCGTTTACCAGCGTCACAGCCTCCTGCCTTGTGATGGCCTGGCCGGGATAATATCTGCCGGTGGAGTCGCTTATCCAGCCGTAGGCCACGGCGGAGGCAATGTATTTGTAGGCCCAGTGGGTCACGGGAACGTCGGAGAAGTGGATGGTGGTCTCCTTGAGACTGTAAAATCTGGAGGCCATGGCGCAAAATTCCGCCCGGGTCACTTTGCCGTTGGGTTTGAAGGTGCCGTCCTGATAGCCGGCAATAACGCCCTTGGACGCAAGGCAGGATACCGCCGTATAATACCAGTCGTTATGGTTTACGTCGATAAAGTTTTTGGACGAGATGTAGTTTTTATTTTGCATCAGCTTATAGAAAATGGTGGCTGCCTGAGCCCTGGTCAGAGTGCCGTTGGGCTGGAATTTATAGTTGCCCACGCCTGTTATATAGGCATAGTGGTCGTCGGTTGAAAGATGTGTGTTTTTGCAGGTGCAGTGATTGGGGCATTTGCCGCAGACAGAGCAGCGGGAATTTGTGCAGTTGGGGCAGCTGTTGCCGGTATACTCAGCGCCGCAGCAGGTGCACACCTTTTTGTTGGCGTTGGCTATCGTGTCGTAAACGGTGTTGTCGCCAACAATGAAATAGGCGGTGAAGGTATCCGCGGACAGCGTGGCGGCGTGAGCCCCGGTGGTTGAATCTATCCGCTGGGAGCCGGCGGCGTTCATGCCGCCGTATATGGCGTAACCGTAGTATTTATAGTTGTCCCATTCGCCCTTGGACGTGGTGTTGGAATCGCCGCACATCACAGCCGGTGAAGCCACGATATAGGTCTTGGGCGAGGCGACGTAGCCGTTGGTGGGGGTGACGGTCTGACCGTCTATAAAGCTGAGCTTCTGGCCCATGAGATCGCCCAGTACCCGGCTCCTGCCGTTTACGAAGCCGTCGGTGCCAACGCTCTTATAATAGCCGCCGGTGAGATTGGTGGACGCGGCGGTATTGCCGCCGGCGCCCTTGGCGCCGTAGTTGACATACAATGCCCAGGGTGCCGCAGCCGTGGTGCTGGCGGTGTTGCTGGGCAGGTCGGGCGAAGTTGTGAATATGCTGCCGGCCACGGTCAGCGCGCCGGAAGTCTATCTAAGGCCGTAGGCCTTGCCGCAGAATACCGCCCGCTCCGCTCCCGCTGTGCCGGAGGCTTTCACGTCCACAACGCCGCCGGCCATGTCGATGCCGGCCAGAGTGCCGTACACAGAGCAGGAATAGGCGATGATGTTGCCGTTATTGAGTATGCCCACAGGGCCGGATGTGAGGTCGGGCAGGTTTGCAGAAGCAAGGGTGGTGTCCTCAGCGGTTATCATGGGGCCGTAGGCGTTGGCCGCGCCCAGCACCAGATTGCCTGAGGCCTTGACCTCCACCGCGCAGCCGCCGGTGCCGGAGAGCACTATGCCCGCCGCCGGTACCGAGGTACCGCCCAGATTTGTATAGGAGCTGCCGGGGGCGGAATCGGTGATGGTAAGCGTGGAACTTGCCGCCACGGTTATAACCGTGCCGGTATAGCTGAGCTTGTGGCCTTTCAGATCCAAAGAGCGAACCCCGGCAGTGGTCAGTGAATTGCTCAAAGCCACGTCGCAGGGCAGTGTATAGCCTGTCACAGTGCCGCTCATGGCGTTGACCAGCTCCGCCTCGGCGTCGGTGACGGTAACAGAGCCGGAGACTGTGGAGCCGTTGGCCGATACGGCGCTGCCGCCGTTTGAAAGAGCGGCATAATCCGTCACGGCGTTGGCGTCACGGAGGTAATAGTTCACGGGCATGGCGGCGGCGATGCTGGCGTAGCCGCCGGTGACGCTGATGGCGCTGCCGCCGTGGCTTATATATGTTCCGCCGGATATGGGGCCGGAGGCAGCGGACGCTGTGGACGCCATAAGGCCGTTATAGCCTTCCATTAAAGCGCCGGTTCCGCCCACGCTCCAGGTACAGTTACCCGTTATGGACACAGCCGAGCAGCCGGTATTGACGCCGGAGTGTATGTATGGCACACGGGAGGTGCCGGAGCCGGTCACGGTGAGGGCGGCGTTATTGACATATACGCCCGTGGAGCCTTCGCCCTGAGCGTAGACTTCGCCCCCATTGACCGTGATGGAGGCGGAGGTCACAGCGGTTATGCCGTAGTTGCCCGCGGTGCCGATGGAGTTGACCACAGCGCCGTTTTCAATAACGGCCGCGCCCGCGCCGTCGGCATACACGCCATATGCCACATCCTTGCCGGCGGTCATGGAGCCGCCGGAGTTGGTGCAGTTGGCTGTTATGGTGCCGCTTTCAAGATGTACTGTGCTGGCGCCGGTGACATACACGCCGTAGACCTTGCCGCCTGATGTGGTTGAGGCGGTGATGGAGGTCGTTGTACCGGTGCTGCTGTCGCCTATGTACACTGTCCAGCCGGAGCCCACGCTGACGGTTGTTCCTGAGGATGAGAAAGTGCCGGTGAGGTATGCCGTGGCGCCGGCGCCGGTGTTGTCGCTGAGCACCACGCTGCCGCCAGTGCCGACTATGTTGGCCGGACTTTGATCCGCCGTCACTGTTGTCACACCCGACGCGGCCTGGATCTCCGTGCCGCTGGGCGTTATGCTCTGGCCCGCCGTGGGCGTCAGGGCATAGGTACCGGCGCGGCTTGAGGCACCGGAATCTGAGCCGGCGCTGCTTTTCAGTCTGCCCACCAGCCCGCTAAAGTCGATGGCCGCATACGCGCCCACGCACAGCAGCGAACAGGTCATGACGATAACAAGAATTATTGATACGAACTTTCTCATCCCGCACCTCCGCACAAACACAGATATATCTTTCAAAATCGGTTACATTATGTAACCTATTTATTAAGATAACATTAAAAAGTGAAAAAGCAAGTCTTTTATTTCAATTGCAGGTGAAAATTATAACCTGGCGTTCCTTTGCGGTCTGCTCCAGCAGCTTCTGAGCCTGTTTTTTGCGTTCAGAGTCCAGATTTACCAGCGGATCGTCCAGAATTACGGGGCATTTGTTTTGCTCCGGCAGCGCCAGACTGCATACGGCCAGACGAACCGCCAGATACATCAGGTCAAGGGTTCCGGCGCTGAGATATTCTGAATCCCGGGGCACACTGTCGCCGTCTGTGCCGGTTTTGATGGAAAAGTCCCGGTTTATCAGCACCGACTGGTATTTGCCGCCGGTCATAAATGACATATATTCCGCGGCGCAGCGGCCCAGAGCCGGTGAAAAGCGGCTCTGTATCTCCGCGTCGGCCTGTCTGAGCGTATCCGCGGCCAGACTTATGGCGTCATACTCCCGGGAGATGCGGTCATATTCGCCGGTCTTATTCTCAATATCGGTGCGTATCACCAGCGGGTCGCCCATGGTTTCTATTCTGCCGTCGGCCTGGGCCATGCCCTCGCCCAGTCTGGCCCGTTCCTCTCTTGCGGCGGCCAGCTCCCGGCCAAGGCTGGCGGCCAGCGTGCCGCCGTTTTCAAAGTCCAGGTCTGAAAGAGTGCTGCTCTCCAGCTGGTCGTGACGCTTTTTTATGGCGTCCAGCCGGATTCTGGCATCTCTCTCCTCCTGCTCTGAGGCCATACAGGCGGCGTAAAGTCCGTTGAATTCCTCCACCGCGGCGTCTATGTCCGATTCCGTGTGAGCCGCGTATTTTGCCAGCAGCCCACGGCGCTCCTCCGCCGCGGCTACAGCTCCGGCGTTCTTCTTTTTATTATATACAAGCGTCAGCACTGCGGCCACGGCAAAAATCCCCGCCCCAATATAGATAATGGGGCTGA
Organism: uncultured Oscillospiraceae bacterium; assembly: GCA_964559305.1. Classification (GTDB taxonomy): domain Bacteria; phylum Bacillota; class Clostridia; order Oscillospirales; family Oscillospiraceae; genus UBA2922. The sequence continues at coordinate 20,281 of CAZLIJ010000004.1, forward strand.
GAGTTATGCCCATAGCCAGCGCGGCAATGGCAAGGATAAGGCATATGACCAGCATCATGGGCGTGGCCCGGGATTCCGCCGCACGGCGCAGCTGCTCCGAGCGGGCCTTGTCGTCCTTTGCCCTGCGCAGCACCTGGTCAGGCTCTCCCCCGCCCAGCACATTTCGCTCCAGCGAGGCTCTGTCCGCCCGGGCCCGGGCGCAGATATCGTTATACGCGTCCCCCGTTTGGGTCAGCTCGTCCCTGCTGGCGCCCAGCTTTTCAAGCACCTCTTTGCGGCACCGCTTGCGGCTTTCCGTCACCTGATTTTCAAGACTGGCGCAGCGTTCGTCCGCCGCGGCAAGGCGCCGCTGCATATCCTCCCGCTGGCTCACACCGCTGGCCATGGCCTCCAGACGCCGCTTCTGGTTTTCTATCTCGTCCTCCAGCTCCGGCAATCTGCCATGGCGGTTATACCTGCGGGCTCTCTGCCAGCCCCGCAAGTGCTCGTCCGCTTCGGTATATGAGGTGTCCTCCTCGCCGGTGGACACTATGGACGCGATTCGCTTTTCAAGCTCCGGCGAGCCGCCGGTGGCAAGTCCGCCCTGCTCGATAAAGGCGCTGCGGCAAAAAACATCCCTCGATACCCCGGTGAGCTTTTCTCCGGCGTCAGCGCCGGTCAGTCCCTCCACAGGTACGTTGGTGCCGGTATAGACCGCCGCGAACTCCCGCATGGGGGCGTTCTTGCTGCGGGTGGTACGCATAAGCGTTATGTCCTTGCCCCCGGCATTGAGCTCCATGCTGCCCTGCATGGGCGCGCCTGACCAGGGGGCATATCTGGTCTTGTCCGGCAGATATCCCGCCTTTGCCCGCTGGGAGCTGTCCACACCGTACAGCATATCCCGGATGAAAGCGCACCATGTGGATTTTCCCGCCTCGTTGGGTCGGGAGACCACGTTTAGTCCGGGTTTGAATTCTATGGTCTCGTTA
>CAZLIJ010000005.1:0-2679 GCA_964559305.1 uncultured Oscillospiraceae bacterium
GCTGTTTAATAAGCTCCTCCGCGGCGCTCCGGCTGGCGTCGCCATCGTCATAGGCGGCAAGCCAGTTCCCGCAGGCGGCCTTCTTCTCCGGCACGGAGCTTATCTTTTCAAGCTCCGCGATCTTGTCCCTGAGGTCGTCCCGTATCTTTTTCTGCCCCAGATACATACCCAGGCCGTGCTCGGCGTTATCCTCAAAAAGGGAGTTTGCCCAGGCGGGGCCCCTCCCCTGCCGGTTCACCGTGTATGGGCTGGCTCCCGCGGGGCCGCCCCAGATGGACGAGCAGCCGGTGGCGTTGGATATCATCATGCGGTCTCCGAAAAGCTGAGTGAGCACCCGGGCGTAGCTTGTCTCAGCGCAGCCGGCACAGGCGCCGGAAAACTCCAGCAGCGGCGCCCGGTACTGAGAAAAGCGCACCGTGGGGTCGAAAAGCTCCGGCTTGTCGCCCACATCGCTGACAAGATAATCAAAAACGGCCTGCTGGGGCATCTGGGATTTTATGGACTTCATCTCAATGGCGTGGGTGGGACACTGCCCCACGCACACGCCGCAGCCCATGCAGTCCAGCGGCGAAACGGACATGGTGTATTTGTAAATTCCCTTACCCTTGCCGGTTTTCACCCGGGTGAGCTTTGCGCCCGAGGGCGCCGCGGCGGCTTCCTCCTGGGAAAGCATAAAGGGCCGCAGACAGGCATGGGGGCAGGAGAAGGCGCAGTTATTGCACTGCAGGCACTTGTCCGGGTCCCAGCTGGGCACCGTGACGGCCACGCCCCGCTTTTCATAGGCGGAAGCGCCCAGCTCAAAGCTGCCGTCGGCATGGTCGAGAAAGGCCGACACCGGTACGCTGTCGCCGTTCATCATATCCACAGGGCGCTGGATTTTTTCCACCATCTTCACTGTGGCGGCTCTGCCCAAGGTGGGCTTATCCTGCGCGGTGGCGGCAGCGTTGACCCAGTCTTTTGGCACAGCCACCTGATGAAACGCCGATGCGCCCGCATCTATGGCGTGGTAATTCATATCCACGATGTCCTGACCCTTGCTCATATAGGATTTCGCGGCGGCTTCCTTCATATAGCCCAGAGCCTTATCCAGAGGCATAACCCCGGAAAGGGCGAAAAACGCAGACTGCAAAACCGTATTTGTGCGCCTGCCCATGCCTATCTGGCGGGCAAGCTCAATGGCGTTCATGGAATATAGCCGGATATTATTATTGGCTATATAGCGTTTCGCCTCTCCGCTGAGCTTTTCCGCCAGCTCCTCGTCGCTCCACTGGCAGTTCACAAGGAATATGCCCCCGGGCTTCACATCGTTGATTATTTTGAAGCCCCGGGTTATGTAGCTGGGGTTGTGGCAGGCCACAAAGTCGGCCTTTTTCACATAGTAGGGGCTTTTTATGGGCTTGTCCCCAAAGCGCAAATGGGATACGGTGACGCCGCCGGTCTTTTTGGAATCGTACTGGAAATAAGCCTGCACATATTTGTCCGTATGATCGCCGATAATCTTAATGGAGTTTTTGTTGGCGCCCACCGTACCGTCGCCGCCCAGACCCCAGAATTTGCAGGCAACCGTTCCGGCGGGAGCGGTGTCCGGTGCTGCCTTAACTTCAAGGGACAGACCAGTAACGTCGTCATTTATGCCCACGGTGAAGCGGCGCCGGGGCTGAGCCTTATCAAGCTCCGCGAACACGCTGAAAATATCCTCAGGCGGCGTATCCTTGCTGCCAAGGCCGTAGCGTCCGCCGATGACCTTCACGTCAAATCTGCCCGCGTTTGCCAGCGCGGCGGTCACGTCCATATAAAGGGGCTCGCCCTGACTGCCCGGCTCCTTGGTGCGGTCCAGCACGGCGATCTTTTTTGCCCCGGCGGGAATAGCCTCCAGCAGCTTATCCGGGCAGAAGGGACGGTACAGCCGCACCTTAACAAGGCCGGTCTTTTCGCCCCGGGCATTGAGATAATCCACCACTTCTTCCGCCGTATCGCACACCGAGCCCATAGCCACGATGACTTTTTCCGCGTCCGGCGCGCCGTAATAGTTGAAAAGCCTGTAATCCGTGCCCAGCTTTGCGTTTATCCTGCCCATGCAGTCCTCTACTATGCCCGGCAGAGCGTCGTAATAGCCGTTGGACGCCTCCCGGTTCTGGAAAAATATGTCTCCATTTTCGTGACTGCCCCGCATAACCGGGTGATTGGGATTGAGGGCTCTTGCGCGAAAGGCGTTCACCGCGTCCATGTTCAGCATATCCGCAAGCTCGGAATAATCCCACATGGCCACCTTTTGAATCTCATGGGAAGTGCGGAAGCCGTCAAAGAAATTGACGAAAGGCACTCGCCCCTCTATGGCGGCCAGATGCGCAACAGGCGAAAGATCCATGACCTCCTGCACATTGGTTTCGCACAGCATGGCAAAGCCGGTCTGGCGGCAGGCCATAACATCCGACTGATCGCCGAAAATCGAAAGGCTGTGCCCGGCCACGGCTCTGGCCGTGACATGGAACACGGCGGGCAAAAGCTCCCCCGCTATCTTATACATATCCGGCATCATCAGCAGAAGGCCCTGTGACGCCGTATAGGTGCTTGTAAGCGCGCCGGCGTTCAGCGCGCCGTGCACAGCCCCCGCCGCGCCGGATTCCGCCTGCATCTCCTGCACCTTCACCGTGCCGCCAAAAATATTTTTCCGGCCTT
>CAZLIJ010000005.1:2689-13179 GCA_964559305.1 uncultured Oscillospiraceae bacterium
ATGGGGCTTGACGGCGTGATGGGGTATATTGCCGCAACTTGTGTAAAAGCATATGATACATGGGCGGCGGCGGCGTTGCCGTCCATAGTTTTGAATACTCGTGCCATTTATCTGCCTCCCTGCGCCTGCATTTGGTTTTTTTACTCATATAAGTTTACCATTCCCGGCGATGCTTGTAAACCGTCAAAAGCCGTCGAAAACCGTATCGAAATAGTCCTTGTACTTTGCCGGCTTGTGTATTATAATATTAAAGCGACTTTTATGGAAAGGAGCTCGTACAATCATGGTTAAAATAGATAACTGCAACGGCAGCATCAGCATAACAAGCGACGTATTCACAAATCTCGCAGGCGACGCCGCCACAAACTGTTTCGGCGTCAAAGGTATGGCAGGCCGCAGCAAGGAAGGCGGGCCTCTGCAGCTTCTCAGACGTGAATCCATGTCCAAGGGCGTTGAGGTTCAGTTCAACGACGACGGCAGCGTCTCGCTTGAGCTCCATATCGGCGTCGATCAGGGCGTCAACATCGCCGCGGTATCCCGCAGCATTATGAACGAGGTCAGCTATAAGCTGGAAAAAGCCACCGGCGTGACCGTAAGCCGTGTGGATGTGTTCGTTGACACCATAATCCGCGACAAATAAGGATTTCCTTCCCACTGGAGGTACATTGATGAGAGAATATATAGATGCCGCGGACTTTAAGGATATGATCCTGTGCGCCGACGCGGCGCTGCACGCCAACACTCAGTCCATAAACGAACTGAACGTTTTTCCCGTTCCCGACGGGGACACCGGCACCAACATGGGCCTTACCGTTAAAAACGCCGCGGACGAGCTGCGCAAGAAGGACTTCAACTCCATCGCAGACGCTGTTGACTGCGTGGCTTCCGGTCTTTTGCGGGGCGCCCGGGGCAATTCCGGCGTTATTACCTCCCTTCTGTTCCGGGGTATGTCCCGGCGGCTGAAGGGCATTGCTCAGGCCGGAGCGCAGGAATTTGCCAACGCCATGACAGACGGCGTGGAGGCGGCTTACAAGGCCGTTATGAAGCCCGCAGAGGGCACCATACTCACAGTCTCGCGTCTGGCGGCGGAGGCTGCCGTTGCGTACGCCAAGGACGGCGGCGAGGATGTGGAGCGTATGCTGGAGATCTCCATCGAAGCCGGCAAAGAAGCCCTTGCCAACACTGTCAACCTCAACCCCGTGCTGAAAAAGGCCGGAGTGGTGGACGCCGGCGGCATGGGATATATCGTCATTTACGAGGCCATGCTGGCCTCTCTTAAGGGCGAGGTGGCCGCGCCGGAGCTTTCCGGGCAGGAAGCGGACTACGGCAGCGTTTTTGAAAAGTTCGACACCCAGGATATCACCTTTGCATACGACACCGTGTTTATAGTGCGCCGCACCGGCAGCAAGCCGCTGGATCTTTTCAGAGCGTATCTTGACAGCATAGGCGACAGCCTTGTTATCGGCGAGGACGACGAGTGCTTCAAGGTCCACGTTCACACCAACACCCCCGGTGAAGCTCTGAACGAAGCCCAGAAATACGGCTGCCTTGAAACGGCAAAGATAGAAAATATGCGCACCCAGCACGACGAGCTGGTGGAAGGCGCGGCGGGCGAAGCGGAGTTCAGCGAGCCGGAAAAGGAATTCGGCTCTGTGGCCGTGTGCGCGGGCAGCGGTATGGCGGATCTTTTCAGAGAGATCGGCGCCGACACCATCGTTACCGGCGGCCAGACCATGAATCCCTCCACCGACGATATACTTACAGAGATAAACCGCACCCCGGCCAGAACCGTTTTTGTTTTCCCCAACAACAAAAATATCATCATGGCCGCTCAGCAGTGCGTCCCCCTGACGGATAAAAAAGTTATCGTTGTCCCCACCAAGTCCGTGCCTCAGGGCATTTCCGCCATGCTGTGTCTTGACCCGGACGAGTCCGAGGAGGCCATGACAGCGGCCATGACCGAGGCCATAGACAAGGTCCACACAGCCCAGATAACCTACGCCGCCCGGGATTCCGATTTTGACGGGCACAGTATCCACGCCGGCGAGTATCTGGCTTTGCTGGACGGCGCGCTGCTGGGCAGCTGCGACAATATAGCGCCTCTGCTGGAAAAGCTGGGCAAGGCCGCCGACTTCGGGCCGGAGATGATAACTGTGTACTACGGCGAGGATGTGGACGAAAAGGGCGCTCAGGCCACCGCGGACAAGCTGGAAAAGATTTTTCCCGATTCCGAGATCGCCGTTGTGAACGGCGGTCAGCCGGTATATTACTATATGATCTCACTTGAATAAACTAAGATAAAAAAACCGTGCCGCGCTCAATGAGCGCGGCACGGTTTTTTTAAATATCCGGCAGCTTTTCTCTGGTGTGGAAAAATTCAAATTCTCCCCTGGCTATCAACGTACCGGTCTCGTCAAAAACATTGGTTTCCACGTTGGACACCGTTCTGCCCGCCTTCAGGACCTTTCCCTCGGCCCTCAGGCCCCTGCCGATTCCGGGCCGAAGATAATACATACTGGCGGACTGGGTAACACCGGCGGAAATGCCACCTGTGGCGGCAACCCCCGCCGCCACATCGCACATGGTGAACATCAGTCCCCCGTGGGCTTTGCCGAAGGGGTTTGACGTGTGGTCGTTCAGCTCCGCTTCCACCACGCTTGTGCCCTTTCCTATATCGGTAACAGTAACGCCGTTATGCTTATTGAAGGGGCTTCGTTTGTTCAGCCTGTCCATTATCTCGTTTTTTGTCATGTGTGTCTCCCCGCAAAGTTATTTACAGGCAGATATTATATTACGGTTCTATCCTTTCGTCAAAACTATTTTCCCTTCATCCGCCGCGGCCAAAAGCGTATCGCCGGGAACGGCGGCTCCCGACAGCAGCAGCTCCGCCGCCGCGTCCTCTATATCCGTCTGTATGGCCCGTCTGAGGGGGCGAGCTCCGTATTTTTCGTCGTAGCCCTCCGCGGTGAGGATGCTTTTGGCCTCCGGCGCGACCTCCAGCTTGTAGCCAAGACCTTCAAAACGCTTTTTCACTATCTCCAACATTCTCCCCGCGATAACGGCGATGTTGTCCCTGTCAAGGCGGCGGAACACCACCGTATCATCGACCCTGTTCAAAAACTCCGGCTTGAAGGTGCGCCTGAGCTCGGCCATCACCTTCTCGTCCATGTCCTTTTCCTCCGCGCCGGCCTCCCTGTACTCAAAGCCCAGCCTGCCCCCCTCGGTCATCGCCCGGGCGCCGATGTTGGAGGTCATAACGATTATGGTGTTTCTGAAGTCCGTTTTGCGGCCCTGCGCGTCGGTCAGGCGCCCGTCGTCCATCACCTGCAAAAGGATGCTCCACACGTCCTCATGGGCTTTTTCGATCTCGTCGAACAGCACCACGGACCAGGGCTTGCGCCTCACTTTTTCCGTCAGCTGGCCGCCCTCGTCATAGCCCACATAGCCGGGAGGCGAGCCGATAAGACGGCTGACGGTGTGCTTTTCCATGTATTCGGTCATATCAAGCCTAATAAGCGCGTCCTCGCTGCCGTATACGTTTTCCGCCAGCGCTCTGCAAAGCTCGGTCTTGCCCACGCCGGTGGGGCCCAGAAACAGGAAGCTGCCCACCGGCCTTCTGGGGTCGCCAAGGCCCACCCGGCCCCGGCGTATCGCTCTTGCCACGGCGCCCACGGCCTTGTCCTGACCCACTATCCGCCCTTTCAGCGCGTCCTCCAGACCCCGCAGCCGCTGGTTTTCGTCTGCGCTGACGCTCTGCACCGGCACACCTGTCCAAAGGGATACCACTGCCTTTATATCCTCCGCTGTCACCTCACGCCGCAGTCCCTCCACCCGCACACGGGCGGCGGCTTCGTCGATAAGGTCTATGGCCTTATCCGGCAGAAACCTGTCGTTTATATACCGCACGGAAAGGTCGATGGCCGCCGTCACAGTCTCCCGGGGGATCTTCACGCCGTGGTGCTCCTCCAGCCTGCCCAGCAGTCCGTCCACCATGGCCGAGGCTGCTTCCTTGGTGGGCTCCGCCACTGTTACCGGCTGAAAACGGCGTTCCAGCGCCGCGTCTTTTTCAATGTGCTTTCTGTACTCCTCCGGGGTGGTGGCGCCGATTATCTGCACCTCGCCCCGACCCAGCGCGGGTTTTAGAATATTTGCCGCGTCTATGGCTCCCTCGGCGCTGCCCGCGCCGATGATGGTGTGCAGCTCGTCGATGAACAGGATAACGTCCCCTGCCCGCTTCACATCCTTAAGCACCGACTTTACCCGCTCCTCAAAATCGCCCCTGTATTTGGTTCCGGCCAGCAGCGCGGGCATATCCAGCGACACTATTCGCTTGCCCCGCAGATTATCCGGCGTCTGCCCGGTGGCCACCCGCACGGCCAGCCCCTCCGCAACGGCGGTTTTGCCCACCCCCGGCTCGCCGATGAAAACCGGATTATTTTTAGTGCGGCGGGACAGTATCTGAACTGCCCGGTTTATCTCCTCACCCCGGCCTATGACAGGGTCTATGCCCCCGCCGGAGGCCATTTCCGTCAGATCCCGGCTGTACTGATCCAGCACCCTTGTGTCGGGATGGCGAACCGAGGTTCTGGGCTGGGACTGGGGGCGGGGAGCGCCCGCCGAGCCGAAAACCAGCATGATGTCAGTATATAGCTCATTGAGCTCGCCGCCGGCGGCGATAAGGGCTCTGGCTCCGGCGCATTCCGGCTGGCGCAGTATGCCCAGCAGGATGTGCTCCGTGCCCACATAGCTGTGACCCAGAGCGCAGGCGTCTGCCGCCGCTTTTTCCACTGCCCGGCGGGCCTCCATGGTCAGCCCCTGCTCCGGTATGCCCGGCGCGCCCATGCCCGTCAGCTTCACCACGGCGTCGGTCAGCTCCTTTTCGCCCAGACCTCTCGCCCGCAGCACTCTGGCCCCCAGACCCGTGCCCTCTCGCACGATACCCAGCAGCAGGTGCTCGGTACCGATATAACTGTGACCCAGCGACCCGGCCGCGGCTCTGGCCTGTTCTATGGCTGTCTCCGCCCGCTGAGTAAATTTTTCGTTGCTCTTCATATTTTCAGCCTCCCGCCGTATAGATATTACCTGTCTTTGCGTGAAAAACGGGCCGAAACATATGCCCGTCATTTTCATTATCGCCAAAATACGGAAGAATTATCTTTACAGGGCAATTTTACATTTGATTTTTGGAATTTCTGTGTTACAATAATTTCTACAAAGGCTTTTTTAGCCTAAACTACATACGGAGGTTTTAACATGGCTTTTGTTATTTCTGATGATTGCCTGTCCTGTGGCTCCTGCGCTGCTCAGTGCCCCGCCGAAGCTATATCCATGGGCGCGCTGCATTTCGAAATCGATCCCGACAAGTGCCTGTCCTGCGGCGCCTGCGCTGCGCAGTGCCCTGCCGAAGCCATCCACGAGGGCTAATCGATATACGAAGCAATGACTAAGGGGCGATATGTATTTCTACATATCGCCCCTTGACTATATGGTGATTTATGTCAGAATTTTGTAAGCTGTGGCCGGGAGGGCCTCTTTTTGCCCAGTCGGGGCATTTTCGCCTGGGCACGGATTCCGTGCTGCTGGCCGATTTTGTGAATACCCGTGGTCTCAGCCGGGGCATCGACCTGGGCTGCGGCTCCGGCGCCATCGCGCTGCTGCTGCTTGTAAAAACCGAAAAGCTTAATATGACCGGGCTGGAGCTTTATGCAGGCGCCTGTGATACAGCCCGCGAAAATATGGCGGAAAACGGGCTTTCCCACCGCTGCGATATCGTAAACGGCGATATTCGCCGGGTCAGGGATCTTTATGATACCGGGGCGTTTGACCTTGCGGTGTCAAACCCGCCCTACTTCCCCGCCGGCAGCGGGAAGGCGGCTGCCAACGCCCAAAGGGCCGCCGCCAGGGATGAGAGCGCCTGCTCCATGGACGAGCTTTGCGCCGCCGCGGCGTTTCTTTTGAAAACCGGCGGGAAATTTTTTGTAGTCCACCGGCCCGAGCGGCTTTCCCAACTATTTTGCGCCATGTCCGCCCGGGGCATTGAGCCCAAGCGCCTGCGGCTGGTGGAGCACACGGCGGGCAGCGCCCCCTCCCTGGCCCTTGTGGAGGGTCGTCGTGGCGGGGCCGGTGGGCTTATTATTGAGCCTCCCCTTGTCCTGAAAGCTCAGGATGGCGGCGATTCCCCGGAAATAAAACGCATTTACCATATGGAGGACGTCTGAAACATGAGCGGAAAACTGTATCTTGTGGGCACGCCCATCGGCAATCTGGGCGACCTTTCCCCAAGGGCGGCGGAAACGCTGGCCAACGCGGATTTTATTGCCGCCGAGGACACCCGTGTCACTTTGAAGCTTTTGAACCATTTTGACATACACAAGCCCCTTGTGAGCTATTACGAGCACAACAAGTATTCCAGCGGCGAAAAGATCTTTGCCCGCGTTGCCGCCGGGGAGACCTGCGCCCTGGTCACGGACGCGGGTATGCCGGCCATCTCCGACCCGGGAGAGGACATAGTGCGTATGTGCGCCGAAAACGGCGTAGAGGTGTTCACTGTCCCCGGCCCCGCAGCGCTGATTTCCGCGCTGGCGCTGTCAGGACTACCCACCGGCCGCTTTACCTTTGAGGGCTTTCTGGCTGTCAGCGGCAAAAGCCGCCGGGAGCATCTGGAAAGCCTTAAGGCAGAGGAGCGCACCATGATCTTTTATGAAGCGCCCCACAAGCTCGTGCGCACCATTGGCGATCTGGCCTCCGCCTTTGGCGGGGAGCGGCGCATCGCGCTGTGCCGGGAGCTGACGAAGCTCCACGAGGAGGTTTTTCGCACCACCATCTCCGGCGCGCTGGAGCGTTACGGCCAGACGCCGCCCAGAGGCGAATTTGTCATTGTGGTGGCCGGAAGGGAGCCTGACTCCGCCCCTGCCGCCACAGCCGAGGACGGGCTTGCGCTGGTGGAGCAATACCGCGCTCAGGGCTACTCTCTGCGTGAGGCCTGCAAGCTTGCCTCCGCCGACACCGGCTTTTCAAAAAACGAGCTTTACACCATGGCCGTGGGCAAATAGCAGCGGACATACGATTTCATAATAAAAGACCCGGCCCGGCGCAATTTTGCGCCGGGCCGGGTTGCTTTATCCGCATAAAATGCTTCAGGCTTTCTCGCCCAGCTTTTTGATGCAGTCAGGGCAGATATTTTTGCCCTTGAATTCCACAATGGAGTCTACTGAACCGCAGAATATGCAGGCCGGCATATACTTGTGCAATACTATATTATCGCCGTCAACATAGATCTCAAGAGAATCCTTAACGTCAATATCAAGAGTGCGGCGCAGCTCGATGGGCAGCACTATGCGGCCAAGCTCATCAACTTTTCTCACAATGCCTGTCGATTTCATATCTTATAAACCTCCGTGTTTATTCCTCGTGTGATTTTTATGACAATGTTATACAATGTAGGCATTATATCTATACGAAAAGCCGTTGTCAACCATTTTTTGTAAACATTTTAATTTTAGTATTGTTTGTCTTTTACCCTGTTAGTCTGCATATGATTTATTGTACGTTTTTGATTATTTTAACGAATATGTATCCACAGCAGTCTACTTGGGGAGGCAAGGCCATGATTATGAGCTACATATGGACAGCCATGGCCGCGGCGGCTTTTCTTTACGGAGCCGCCCGGGGCACAGGTGCGGCAGTGAGTTCAGCCGCCATGGAGGGGGCGGAGGCAGCGCTGAAATTCACGCTGTCCACCGGGGGCGCCATATGCCTGTGGTGCGGCGTGACGGAGGTCATGTCCCGCTGCGGCATATCCGAATGGATATCAAAGCTCCTGCACCCGGTATTGTCCCGGCTTTTTCCCAAAGCCGCAAAGGACAGAGAGACTATGGACGCGCTGTCCGCCAACGTCAGCGCCAATCTTTTGGGGCTGGGCAACGCGGCAACGCCCATGGGCATAAAGGCGGCCAGAGGTATGGCCGCCAGGTGCGGCGGGGTGGCCTCCAACGAGCTGTGCACCCTTGTGGTGCTCAACACCGCCTCCATCCAGCTGCTGCCCACCTCCGCCGCGGCGGTGCGGGCGGCCTGCGGGGCGTCGTCGCCCTTTGATATCATTCCGGCTGTGTGGATAAGCTCCGTCATCTCCGTGGCCGTGGGCCTTACAGCGGCGCGGCTTTTTTCACGCCGGAGCTAATGAACACGCTGGCTGATCTGGCCGCCCCGGCCATAATATGCGCCGTGTGTATCTGCGGGCTTATCAAAGGCACGGACGTCTTCTCCGCACTGTTGAAAGGCGCCGGCGACGGTCTTAAGGTCGTGTACGGGATATTGCCCGCGCTGCTGATACTTTTCCCCGCCATATATATGCTGCGCGCCTCCGGCATCGTGGACGCGCTGACAGCTCTTATAGCTCCCGTCATCGAATGGCTGGGCATACCGGCGGAAACCACGGGACTTATGCTGCTGCGCCCCTTCACCGGCGGCGGAGCCATGGCCGCCGCCGGTGATATTATGTCCCGCTGCGGCCCGGACACAAACATAGGCCGCACCGCCGCCGTGATGCTGGGCTCCAGCGAAACTACCTTTTACGTTATCTCCGTATACTTCGGCGCAGCCGGCATCAGCCGCAGCCGCTGGGCTGTTCCCGCCGCTGTGGCGGCAGATCTGGCCTGCTTCATTTCCGCCGCCTGGGCGGTGAAGCTTATATGGGGATAAATTATTTTTACAAAAATCGAAATAAGCCTTTACAAATGCAATAATGTATGCTATTATGACACTGTTAGTTAATTAACTAACCATTTTGTTTGCTGTTTGAATCAATTATTTCTCTCCACAACTCACATTTGCCTAATGGAAAACCCACCGTTTCCTCACGGTGGGTTTTTCATATCTATATTCATAAAAGCTTTTTAATTGCTTCGGAAACTTCCTCAAATTTCATCGCGTGGGACGCCTTCACAAGAACGGCGTCTCCTTTTTTTATATATTCCGGCAGCGCCGCTATAAGCCTGGCGGAGGTATCGAAGTGAACGGTCTGGGCGCCGGTTTTCGCCGCCCCGGCGTCAATGTCCCGGGCCAGCTCCCCCGCCGTCAGTATAAGCTCCGCGCCATTTTCGCCGGCGTACTGTCCCACCTCCAGGTGCAGCCGCTCACCGCTCTCCCCCAAGCCCAGCATATCGCCCAGCACACAGACCTTTCTGCCCGGCAGCATTTTCAGCGAATCCACCGCGCACTTGACGGAGTTTGGGTTTGCGTTATAGCAGTCGTCCACCAGAGTTACAAAGCCTGTGTCTATAACGCTGGCACGGCGGCCCACGGTTTTATAAGAGGCTATGCCCCGGGCTATGGCGGCGTCGTCAAGGCCCATACTGAGACCCACCGCCGCGCCGGACAGGGCTGCGTAGACCATCTGCCGGCCATAGGCGGGAATGGTCACAGGTATGCGTCTATCCCCCAGGACGATCTCGCAATCGGTGCTGTCGGCGTCGGAAGCTATGTTTTCCGCCCGCACGTCGTTTTCCGCGGCGATGCCGAAGCTTATTTTGCGTCTGCGGCAGTCAAGGCCCGCAAGCATATCGTCGTCACCGTTTACAAAAACGGTGCCCTGAGGCCGCAGGAAGGGCAGCAGCTCGGTCTTGGCCTTCAGTACGCCTGCCCGGTCGTGGAGATTGTCAAGATGGGAAGCGCCAATGACGGTGTACACCACCATGTCGGGTCTAACCATTTTGGCAAGTCTGGTCATCTCGCCGAAATCCGAAATGCCCATCTCGATGACCGCCGCGCCGTATTCCGGCGAGAGCCTGAAAAGCGTCAGCGGCACACCCAGCTCATTATTGAGGTTTTTTTCCGTTTTCAGAACCTTGTATTTCTGGTTGAGAACGGCGGCCACCATCTCTTTTGATGTGGTCTTGCCCACGCTGCCCACTATGCCGATAACCGGCAGGGAAAACATTTTTCTGTACTTTTCCGCCAGCACGGCCAGCGCCTTTGCCACGTCCGGCACGGTTATCACCGGCCGGCGCTCCCCTTCCGGTACCCGCAGGGCAAGACAGCACGCCGCGCCCGCGTCCAGCGCCTTGGTTATATAGTCGTGGCCGTCGGCTTTTTCACCCGGCAGCGCGGCAAACATACTGCCGTGGCCGGCTTGCCGGCTGTCTATCACCACGTCCCGGACCGACGCGGCGCCGTCGCCGTTTGATACGCCGCCCACAAGCCGCGCTATGTCTTTTACCGTAAGTCCTGTCATTTATATTTCCTCAGTGATTCTTCAATAATCTTTTCGCACACGGCGGTATAATCATAGCCCAGCACAGCGGCTTCCTGGGGCACAAGGCTTGTAGGCGTCATGCCCGGCAGTGTGTTTATCTCCAAAAACCAGAACCGGCCCTCATCGTCATAAATGAAGTCCGCCCGGGACACAGCGCTCAGTCCCAGTGCGTGAAACACCGTCATCGCCGCGGCTCTGACCCGGCTTTCGGCCTCATGGGGTATGGGCGAGGGGGTTA
>CAZLIJ010000005.1:13189-14398 GCA_964559305.1 uncultured Oscillospiraceae bacterium
CGTAAAACCCGGTCTTTGGTCGTATCTCAATGCTGGGCAGGGCCTCGTCACCCAGTATGCCCACCTGTATTTCCCGGCCCGATATGTATTTTTCCACCACCACGCTGTGACTTTCCTTGCCGGCGGCGTCCAGCGCGGCTGAAAGCTCCTCTTTTGTCCGGGCGATGGATACGCCTATGCTGGAGCCGGAATTGTCGGGCTTTACCACCACCGGCAGCGGAAGATCAGCCATTACCTTTTCCGCCGTCACTACTTTGCAGGGGTAGGTCTTCCACTCCGGCGTCAGTACGCCCAGAGGGGCCACAATGCGCTTGGTGTAGTCCTTATCCATGGCGATGGCGCTGCCCAGAAAGCCGGAGCCCGTGTATTTGATGTTCATAAGATCAAAGGCCGCCTGCACTTTTCCGTCCTCGCCGCACTGGCCGTGGAGCGCCATGAACACTATGTCCGCCATGGAGCAAAGCTCCAGCACCCGGTCGCCGAACTGACTGCCCGTATCGATTTTTCTGCTCTGCGCCACTGCCTTAAGATCAGGCGCCTGCTCGGAAATGACCGTGCTTCCCAGCTCCGGCGGGTTTGAGAATATATCTTTCAGATCACGCTTATAGTCCTCCAGCCCGAAGTACATATCTGCCAGCACCACTCCATGGCCCTGCCGGCTGAGGGACGTTGCTATCTTTGCGCCCGATGACAGCGAAACGTTTCGCTCGGGGCTGAGTCCGCCGCATAATACAACGATTTTCATGCCGCACCTCCGCAAAATCAATACAAAAAAGAATAAAAATAAGTATACCACAGCATATGCCCGCTGGCAAACACTTGTTTCCCGGAAAAAAGTAGTGCATACGGCGAAAGGCTGTGCTATAATATTAACTCGTCAGACGAAAGAAGGTTGTGTATGAGTTATGTAGTGGTGGATCTGGAGTGGAATCAGGCCATGAGTTCCAAATCCTCCGTTTTCAACAAGCTCCCCATACATCTGAGGGGCGAGATCATAGAGATAGGCGCTGTGAAGCTGGACGAGAACATGCGTCCCGCCGGCGAATTCACAGTGGATGTGAAGCCGGTTTATTTCAAGCGTATGCACTACAAGGTGAAAAAGCTCACCGGTATCGACGCCGAGCGGCTTTCCCACGGCATCGCCTTTGAGGACGCTTTTCAGCAGTTTCGCGACTGGTGCGGCGAGGACGTCACCTTCCTCACCTGGGG
>CAZLIJ010000005.1:14408-20042 GCA_964559305.1 uncultured Oscillospiraceae bacterium
TCAATCTTCAGCTTATATATAATGTCCAGACCGGCGGCGACAAAAACCAGAAATCCCTTTCCACCGCCATGGAATATTTTGAAATAGAGCAGACCCGGGTAGCTCACGACGCTTTGGGCGACGCTTACAATACCGCCCTTGTGTGCACACATCTTGATATGGGCTCCGGCCTTGAGCACTATGACGACTGCGTCAGGATCCTCTCCGCCCGGGCTCCCGGGGAGAGAAAAACGCCCGTTACCGACGGCCCGGAGCCGCTGGAGCACAGGGTCTTCCCCGATTACATAAGCAAGGCGGAAGCTTTTTCAGACGAGGCGCTGACAGGCATAGTCTGCCCCGTGTGCGGCGGCGCCGCTCCGGGCCTGCGCTGGGTCAATCAGGGCGACCAGCGGTACATGAACCTTTGCTCCTGCCCTGAGCACGGCAGCTACCTTGTCAGAGTGAAATTCCGCAAGACCGACGATGATACCTGGTGCGCAAACCGCCTCATATACGAGGCTGACGACGCGCTGACGGATTTTTACAAGCTCAAATCCACCCAGTCCCGCCGCCGTGGCCGGGGACATTCCAGCCGCAAAAACCGCCCGGCTAAATGATAACGAAAACCAGCGCCTTCTGGCGCTGGTTTTTTCTCTTTGTTCCGCCGCGCCCGCGCTTTACAGGCCCAGCAGCAGTCTTGCCATGGCAAAGTATATCAACAGCGACACGGCGTCGGTGATGGTGGATATAAGCGGGTTTGCCATTACCGCCGGATCCACGCCTATTTTTTCCGCCGCTATGGGCAGCATACTGCCCACAACCTTGGCAAACATCACGATAAGCACCACCGAAAGGCTCACCGTAGCCGCCACGGTAACTGTGACGGCGGCGTTGCCCAGCAGCATTCTATCCACCAGCAGCATTTTGCCAAAGTTGACGATAGCCAGCGACACGCCGCACAAAATAGCCACCCGCCATTCCTTCCACATGACCTTCAGCACATCTTTGGGCTGGGTATCGCCCAGGGATATGCTGCGTATAACCGCGGTGGAGGCCTGAGCGCCGGAGTTGCCGCCGGTTCCCATCAGCATTGGGATGAAGCCCACCAGCACCGCCTGAGCCGCCAGAGCGCCCTCGAAATCGTTTATTATCATGCTGGTGAAGGTGGCCGAGAGCATAAGGAACATCAGCCACGGCACCCGGTATTTCCACATATCGCACACGCCGGTCTTGGAATAGGGCTTGTCGGACGGCGTCATGGCCGCCATTTTTTCGAAGTCCTCCGTGGTCTCTTCTTCCATGACGTCGATGATATCGTCAACGGTGATAATGCCCACCAGCCGGTTTTCTCTGTCCACCACCGGTATGGCCAGCAGATCGTAGTCGGAGATCTTTTCCGATACGGTCTCCTGATCGTCGCCTGTGGCGGCATAGACCACGTTGGTGTCCATGATCTCGTCTATGATCGTGTCGTCGTCGTTTAAGAGAAGATCCTTGACGGATATGACGCCCTCCAGCTTTCTGTCGCCGGAGGTGACAAAGCAGGTATATATGGTCTCCTTATCCTCGCCTATCCGGCGGATGCGGGCGATGGCTTCCCGGACGTTCATGTACTTTTTCAGGTCTATGAACTCCGCCGTCATTATGCTGCCCGCGGAGTTTTCCGGAAAATGGAGATACTGGTTTATAAGCCGCCTTGTGTCCGGCGTGGAGGCGCGCATCACGCGCTTTACAACGTTTGCCGGCAGCTCCTCCATCATGTCCACCGCGTCGTCAACGTACAGCTCATCCATGATGGCGGCCAGCTCTGAATCGGTGATGGAGTTAATTATCTGCTCCTGATCGTCCACGTCGAAATTGGCGAAAACCTGTGCCGCCATTTCCTTTGAGAGCATACGGAACACCATGGGCCGCTTTTTTTCGTCTATCTCCGAAAGAAATTCGGCCACGTCGAACTCGTTCATATCCTCCAGCCGGAGCTGAAGTGTGCGCATTCCCCGGTTATCCAGCAGCTCATTGAGCTCCTCAAACTGTTTTTCGCGCTGGGAATCGAAGTTCAATTCTTCTTCCTCAACGCTGTTTTCCTCGTTTTCCAGGGCGCTCTCCCCCTTTCATGGTTCTTGCGTATCAGGCCCCCAGATAGTCCTTCTGGGCGCCGCTGAGTGTATCTATCCTCACGCCCATTGCCTGAAGCTTTCTTCTGGCCACCATGTCGTCTATCGCCGCCGGCACAGACACCACGCCCTTTGACAGCTTTCCGGCGCTTTTGACCAGATATTCCGCCGACAGGGCCTGTATGGCAAAGCTCATGTCCATGATCTCCGCCGGGTGTCCGTCCCCCGCGGCGATGTTGACAAGTCTGCCCTCGGCAATGACATAAAGGGTCTTTCCGCCTGGAAGAACATAGGCGGTGATATTGTGGCGCGCCTCATAGCTTTCCGCGGACATCTCCCGCAGCGCCGCCATGTCCACCTCAACATCGAAGTGGCCGGCGTTGGTGAGTATGGCGCCATCCTTCATATTCTTGAAGTGCTCCGCGGTTATTATACCCGCGCAGCCCGTAACAGTAACAAACATATCGCCGATTTTTGCGGCTTCCGCCATGGGCATGACCTCAAAGCCGTCCATCACGGCCTCCAGCGCCCGCACGGGGTCGGTTTCCGTGACTATGACCTTGGCGCCCAGACCCTTGGCCCGCATGGAAACGCCCTTGCCGCACCAGCCATAGCCGGACACCACCACATATTTGCCCGCCACAATGAGGTTTGTGGTGCGGTTTATGCCGTCCCACACAGACTGGCCGGTGCCGTAGCGGTTATCGAAAAGATGCTTGCAGTCGGCATCGTTGACCATCACCATGGGAAATTCCAGCTCCCCCGCCGCTGCCATGGCTCTTAGCCTGTGTATGCCTGTGGTGGTCTCCTCGCAGCCGCCTATAACGCCGGGGATCAGGTCTTTGAACTTTGTGTGCATAAGGTGCACAAGATCTCCGCCGTCGTCGATAATGATATTCGGCCCTATCTTCAGCACTTCCTCAAGGTTCTCCTCGTATTGGGCCATGGAGCAGCCGTGGACGGCAAACACCCGCATCCCGCCGGCGGCCAGCGCGGCGGCCACGTCGTCCTGAGTGGACAGAGGATTGGAGCCGGTGACGTACATCTCCGCCCCGCCCTTCTCCATGGTGCGGCACAGATATGCCGTCTTGGCCTCCAGATGGACGGAAAGGGCTATTTTCAGCCCGGCAAAGGGCCTGGTCTTTTCAAATTCGGCGGAGATCTGACGCAGAACCGGCATATTGCGCTCCACCCATTTTATTTTCATTTCACCGCTTGGTGCAAGGGAAATATCTTTTACTATACTCATTTTTCGTCTCCTTTTTACAAAATAAAGGCAAATTATTTTATCACCCCTGAAAAAATAAGGCAAGACATAAAAAAAATGGCCGCCCGAAAGCGGTCGTTTTTTGTGTGTCGGCTCAGATCTTATCGCCGTTTTTCATTTTGCCGGAAAAGATTATAACGGCTGCCGTAAATATCACAACGGCGTAGGCGATGACTACCCACAGCCCCTTCATTATGCCGGCGTAATCGCCGTTGAGCGCCTGCCGGGCGGAATCCACGGCGTTGGCGAAGGGCAGGGCGTAGCATATCTTTTTGCCCACCGCGCCGAAAAGGTCAAGGGAAAACCATGTGCCGGAAAGCCAGGCGGAGAGGTTGGTCAAAAGAGCCCCGCAAACGCCGCCCACCTGCTTATCGGAAAGGCAGCTGCCGGCCAGAAGGCCAATGCCGGTGAACAGCAGCACAGCGGGTATGCACACCGTCATGCACAGAAGTATGTTTATGAAGTCTGCCCGCAGACCCATGACGAAGGCCGCGATAAAGCAGCAGGCTATCTGGGCAAGCCCCAGCGGCAGCAGGGGCAGCGTATAGCCCAGAAGGTAGTCGGAGGCTTTCATGGGAGATGAAAAAAGCCTTATGAGGAAGGATTCGCTCCTGTCTCTGGCGATAAGCATACCGCCGAACAGCGACACAAAGGAAAGGCCGAAAACCCCCACGCCCGGTGTGAGGTTTTCCAGCCGGAACAAAGTCATGTTGGCCTGAGCCGGAATATTTTTATTGAGTATGAACAGCAGAACCAGGATAAGCAGCGGAAACAGCAGGCCGAATAAAAGATTCAGCTTGTCCCGCAGGATCTCTTTCATGTTTCTGGCGGCAAAATATTTCATTTTATCTTTCCTCCAGTTGCCAGCTCCACAAAGGCGTCCTCAAAGCTGTCCTTGCCCGCCTGAGCTTCAAGCTCCCGGGCCGTGCCGCAAGCCGCCAGTCTGCCGTCGGCCATAATGGCGATGCGGTCGGCCAGCGACTCGGCCTCCTCCATGTAATGGGTGGTGAGTATTACGGTTATCTTGCCCTTGAGCTTTTGTATTTCGCTCCAAAGCTCCCGCCGGGCCAGCACGTCAAGGCCCAGCGTGGGTTCGTCCAGAAAAAGTACCTGGGGCTTTGTGATAAGGGCCATGGCTATGCTCAGCCTTCTCTGCCAGCCGCCGGAAAGGGTCCTGGCCCGCTGCTCTGCCACCTCCTCAAGCCCAAACTCCGCAAGGCTTTCCGCCGCCGCGGCTTTGGCGGACTTTTTATCCGCGCCGTATATCCCGGACATAAGCTCAAGATTTTCCCTGACGGTAAGATTTGGCGCCACGGCAGTTTCCTGCGGCGATACGTTTATCAGGCTTTTCACCTTTTGCAGCTCCGTGCAGATGCTGCTGCCAAGAATAAGCGCGTCCCCCGCCGTGGGGCTTATTATGCCGGATAGCATTTTAATGGTGGTGGTCTTGCCCGCGCCGTTTACGCCAAGAAGCGCAAACAGCTCACCCTTTTCGACCTCCAGCGTCAGGCCGTCCACGGCGGTCTTGTCGCCGAATTTTTTCACCAGACCTTTTATCTCGACAGCTTTCATCTGTCTGCCTCCCCGCTTTCGCCAATATGGACTATTTCACTGTAATCCACCAACGCGATCCCCTGATCTTTATCTGCCAGCAGCAGAAGCGTATCGCCCGGGTTTATGGAGAACATATCCCTGGCTTCCTTTGGGATAACTATCTGGCCCTTGTCCCCGACCTTTACGGTGGCCATGAATTTGCCCTCCGGCATTTGTATGCCCATGTTGTATTATTCCTCCTTTGTGGGAAAAGTTATACTTATATGGTCGCATAGTAATACTTCGTTCTTAATTTGTCAAGAAAAAAATGTTCTGATTTTCTCATCAATCCTGACTAAAGCATTTCCCGTATATTTTTCGTTTACATAATACAATAATCGGCGGCGGCAAACGACGCAATTTCCGAATAGTGGTGACTATAATAATTATATCTTATGTTAACCGGTTTGGAGGGCATGGTCATGGCGGAAAACAGCGGTGTGGAAAAGCTCAGGGGCGCGTATGAGCTGAGCAAAAGAGAACGGTCAAAGCCGGAGGTACAGCGGGCAGCCTGGGCGGGGCTGTATTTTGTGATGGGCTTTATCATGTCCGGCGCCAGGGTGATGACCGACGGCGCGCCCTTTGGCCTTGCCATGTGCGCCTGCGCCGGCGCGGGGCTGAACGGCGTGAGCTGTCTTGTGGGCGCGGCTCTTGGATACTTCATTACAGGTGGCGTGGAAT
>CAZLIJ010000006.1:0-10423 GCA_964559305.1 uncultured Oscillospiraceae bacterium
GTCACAAACCCCGACCGCACCGTCACCTCTATCAAGCGTGAAATGGGTTCCGATTACAAGGTGAAAATAGACTCCAAGTCCTACACTCCTCAGGAGATTTCCGCAATGATCCTGCAGAAGCTCAAGGGCGACGCTGAGGCATATCTGGGCCAGACCGTCACCGAAGCGGTCATCACCGTTCCCGCCTACTTCACCGATTCCCAGCGCCAGGCCACCAAGGACGCTGGCAGGATCGCCGGTCTTGACGTGAAGCGTATCATCAACGAGCCCACCGCCGCGGCTCTGGCTTACGGCCTTGATAAAGAGACCGACCAGAAGATCATGGTGTACGATCTGGGCGGCGGCACCTTCGACGTGTCCATCCTGGAAATAGGCGACGGCGTTATCGAAGTGCTGGCCACCGCCGGCAACAACCGTCTGGGCGGCGACGATTTCGACAAGTGCGTTACCGATTACATGGTAGCTGAGTTCAAAAAGACCGAGGGCATCGACCTGTCCGCCGACCGGGTGGCCATGCAGCGTCTGCGTGAAGCTGCCGAGAAGGCGAAGATAGAGCTTTCCGGCGTCACCAGCACCAATATCAACCTGCCTTACATCACCGCCGACGCCACCGGCCCCAAGCATCTTGACATGGCTCTTACCAGAGCCAAGTTCAACGAGCTCACCGCGCAGCTGGTGGAAAAGACCGCCGGCCCCGTCAAGCAGGCAATGTCCGATTCCGGCCTTAAGGCCAGCGACATTCACAAGGTCCTTCTGGTGGGCGGCTCCAGCCGTATCCCCGCCGTGCAGGACATGGTCAAATCCCTCACCGGCAAGGAAGGCTTCAAGGGCATTAACCCCGACGAGTGCGTTGCCATCGGCGCTGCCATTCAGGGCGGCGTGCTGGGCGGCGATGTGGAAGGCATCCTTCTGCTGGACGTCACCCCGCTGTCTCTGGGCATCGAAACTCTGGGCGGCGTGTGCACCAAGCTCATAGACCGCAACACCACCATACCCACCAAAAAGAGCCAGATATTCTCCACCGCCGCGGACAATCAGACCTCTGTTGAGGTCAACGTGCTCCAGGGCGAGCGGGAAATGGCGCAGTACAATAAATCTCTTGGCCGCTTCCATCTGGACGGCATTTCCCCGGCCCGCAGAGGCGTGCCTCAGATCGAAGTCACCTTCGATATTGACGCCAACGGCATCGTGAACGTATCCGCCAAGGATCTGGGCACCAGCAAGGAGCAGCACATCACCATCACCTCCTCCAGCAATATGTCCAAGGACGATATCGAAAAGGCCGTCAAGGAGGCCGAGCAGTTCGCTTCCGAGGACTCCAAGCGCAAGGAAGAAGTGGACACCCGCAACGCCGGCGACCAGATGGTTTACCAGACAGAAAAGACCATCAGCGAAATGGGCGACAAGCTGGACCCCGCCGACAAGGGCGAGGTGGAGAGCAAGCTGGCCACGCTGAAAACGGCCCTTCAGGGCTCCGACACGGCGGCCATCAAGGCGGCCACCGATGAGCTGACCCAGGCCTTCTATAAGGTTTCCGAGAAGCTTTATCAGCAGACCGGAGCCCAGCCCGGAGCGGGCTTTGATCCCAACCAGGCAGGCGGCGGAGCCGCTCCCGGCGGAGATCAGGGCGGTCAGGCCAACGGCGGTCAGGATTACTATGACGCCGACTACATCCCCGTTGACGACGACAAGAAGTAATTTGCCCGTATGGCATTATAGGGACGGTCCGCGGACCGTCCCTATAACGCGCGTATT
Source organism: uncultured Oscillospiraceae bacterium (assembly GCA_964559305.1). Classification (GTDB taxonomy): domain Bacteria; phylum Bacillota; class Clostridia; order Oscillospirales; family Oscillospiraceae; genus UBA2922. The sequence goes on from CAZLIJ010000006.1 coordinate 1,756, forward strand.
GCAAAGAAATGATTAATGTGTTAGAATAACCCGCGTTGCTGTACTCAATGTGAATTTTACGACCCTGAAAGGGTGAAACATATGGCAGAAAAAAGAGATTATTACGAGGTGCTGGGCCTGAGCAAAGGCGCCTCTGACGATGAGATAAAAAAAGCATACAGAAAAATGGCCAAGGAGAATCACCCCGATCTGCACCCCGGCGACAAAGCCTGCGAGGAGCGGTTCAAGGAGATAAACGAGGCCTATGAAGTGCTGTCCGACCCCGACAAAAAGGCCAAGTACGACCAGTACGGCCACGCGGCCTTTGATCCCAGCGCCGGTTTCGGCGGGGGAGCGGGCTTCGGTGATTTCGGCGATATATTCGGCGGCTTCGGCGGCTTTGGGGATATATTCGGCGATATATTCGGCGGCGGCGGCGCCCGCCAGAGCAACGCGCCCCGCAAGGGCGAGAGTATCCGCACCAACGTGTCCATAAGCTTTGAGGAAGCGGCTTTCGGCTGCAAAAAGGACGTCACCATCTCCCGCATAGAGCAGTGCCCCGACTGCAAGGGCAGCGGCGCGGCCCCCGGCACAACGCCGGAGGTATGCCCCGACTGCAAGGGCACAGGCTCCGTGCGCACCACCCAGCGCACCCCCTTCGGCATGGTTCAGTCCAACGCCCCCTGCTCAAAGTGCAAAGGCACCGGCAAAATTATTCATCAGCCCTGCCCGTCATGTCACGGAATGGGCTCTGTGCGCAAGCAGCACAAGATAAACGTGACCATTCCCGCCGGAATAGACGACGGGCAGACCGTGTCTGTGCGCGGTCAGGGCAGCGCGGGCGCAAACGGCGGCCCTGCGGGCGAGCTTCTTGTGTATGTCATCGTGCGTCCCCACGCCAGATTTGAGCGGGACGGCGCCAACGTCATGCTGGAGCAGGAGATTTCCTATGTTCACGCTGTGCTGGGCGGCGATATTGAGGTTCCCACGCTGGACGGCAACGTGAAGCTGTCCATCCCGGAAGGGACCCAGACAGGCTCTGTGTTCCGTATGCGGGGCAAGGGCATTCCCTATCTCAGAGGCAGCGGCCGGGGCGACCAGTTCGTGTCGGTCAAGGTGGCCGTGCCCAGAAACCTCACCGGCTCTCAAAAGGAGCTTTTAAAACAGTTTGCCGCGTCGGTGGGCGAGGAAATACCCGAAGGCCGCGGCGGCATTTTCGGAAAAAAGAAAAAGTAAAGCCCGGGGGAGCGGAATTGTGATTCCGTTCCCCCGCTTTTTTTCGCAATTGGTTTTTGCCGTTGCAAATGGGGTAAAAGTAAGGTATATTATTTAATATATTTAAAGTATTAAGGGCGTGATTAGATGTTGGAAGACAGCGTACTGGGTATGTATGACGAGTTTGTCCTGGAGTTTTTCCGCAGCATTTTTTCGATGGTGAAGGAACGGGACGGCTCGCTTTCCGCCATGGAAGCTTTTTCTGTGGAGGTCATACATGAGCTTCGTGAGCCTACTATCGGAAAATTCGCGGAATTCTTGAACATCTCCCAGTCCAATGCCACCTATAAGGTCAACAACCTTATAAAAAAAGGCTACATAGAAAAGCAGAATTCCACCACCGACCGGCGGGAGTATCATCTGGTACTGTCTGAAAAGTACTATAAATACACCTCCGTAATGCGGGGGTGCGTCGCCTCCGTCGCCCGCCGCATTGAGGATAGCACTCCCCGGGAGGATGTGGACAAGGTTTCCGCAATGCTGCGCAGAATATCCTCAGATCTCAAGGAAGAATGCGTTAAGCTCAGATCTGAGCCGGACTTGAATAAGGGAGAATAAAATGAAAAAAAGACTGGTTTCGATGGCGCTGGCTATGATAATGGTCTGCTCGCTGAGCATCACGGCTTTTGCCGCCGCCGGCATGAGCAATTTCAGAGCGTCAAAGCAGTACACAGCGAAAACCTTTGGCGATGTGCCCGCCGCCGCGTGGTATACTTCCTCCGTTAAGCTGTGCTATGAGTACGGCCTTATGGGCGGCAAGGCCCCGGGAAAGTTTGATCCCGCCGGCAGCATGACCGTGGCCGAGGCCATAGTGATGGCCGACAGAGTATATCAGATCTACAATACCGGCGCCGACACCCTTAAAAACGGCACGCCCTGGTACAAGCCCTATGTGGATTTTGCCGTGGAAAAGGCCATAATCGACGCAGGCGATTTCATCGACTACACCGCCCCCGCCACCAGAGCGCAGATGGCCTATATCTTTTCAAACGCCCTGCCCGAGACGGAGCTCAAGGCCATAAACACCGTCACATACCTGCCGGATGTGGCCGCGGCGGACGAGTATTCCCTTGAGATATATGCTCTTTATAACGCGGGTGTTCTCACCGGCAACGATAAATACGGTACCTTTGCTCCCGATTCCAATATAAGCCGCAATCAGGCCGCCGCCATCATTTCCCGGGTGGCGCTGCCCACTGAGCGCAAGAGCGTACAGCTGTACGAGGATGCCGGCGTGGACGCCATAAAGTTTATTCTGCCGGCGGATTATGAATATGACGCCAGCGAAGGCATGGATAACTTCACATATTCCGCCAACCCCGAGGCCGCCACAGGCGCGGTGGTGGCGTCGGCTTCCGATCCGGAGTTTGAAGGAGCCACAATAATAGACGCCATGACCATAAACGAGGCCGAGACCCTCTTAAATGAGGCGTTTGCTTCCTCTAATATGAAAGCTGATGTCACCGGCAGAGCAACCGTTAAATTCGGGGCCGTCCCCGCTTACCGGTTTGAGATATCCGTTGTGGCGGACGGGGTAAAAATGGTGGAGAACGCCTACTACTTCATAACAAATTCCGCTATGTATTCCGTCAGCTTTTCGTCTGTAAGCCCGTCAGTTTTGAAGACCGTGGATGCCTCTCTCACCATTAACGGCAGCGCCATGAAATAATAAACCATCGCCGCGCTGTCAGTTTAATGAACGATCAGCGGCATATTTTCATAGAAAACACAAGGCGGGAGTTATGAAATGAACAGTATTAAAAACGAACCACGACATAAATGGGCATTGCTGCAGGCTATCAGGGCTCAATTGGAGCACCGGGCGCTCTGGCTGTATCTTCTGTGCGACGAGGCCGGAAAGCGGGGCCTGGACTGGAGCGATTTTGGTTCCGCCGCCGTGCGCAGATGCGGGCTCAGTCAGGGGGCCGAGCTTGTGAAAAAGGGCGGAACGGACAGTCTGCGGGGTCTTAAAAAAACGCTTTTCAGCAAACCCGCTCAGCTGGTATTTGAAATGGATATCAAGGAGAGCACCGACGATCGGCTGTCAATAGATTTCCACTATTGCCCGCTGGTGAAGGCGTGGCAAAAAGCCGGCTGCAGCGACGAGGAAATTGCGAAGCTGTGCGATATTGCCATGTGCGGCGACCACGGTATAGGCGAAAAGTACGGCAGTGTGCTTGAGCTGCCCAAGTGCATCGCCAAAGGCGACGATATTTGTGCGCTCAGGTACCGCAGGACGGACAGATGACCTAAGCGGCAAGACCATAGAATAATACTCCGTGCTATGCACGGAGTATTATTCTATATTCGCCGCCGAAAATAAAACTCATTGACCGGAGAAGACGGGAATGGTATTATTTCACGGAAGGGGAGTGAGGGCATGGCGAAAAAGAACAAAGCCTTGGTCATCATAGGCGCCGTAGTGTTGGCGGCGCTGCTTGTATGCCTTGCGGTGGTCATAGCGCAAAACGCGAGGGCCCAGAGAACCGCGGAGGAAGAACGGCTGACCGCCAGTGTTACACCGGCGCCCACACCCGCGATCACTCCCACGCCGGCGCCCACCCCCACCCCGGGGCCGTACAGCGACAAGCCGGATATCGACATCACAAGCTGGGAATACAGGCTTGCCAACGCCGATAACTCCATCGGCGAATATACGCCGGAGCTTGACACGGTGGAAGGTCAGAAGCTGGACAAGCGCATGACCGACGCCATGAAGGACTTTGTGGCCGCGGCCAGAGCTCAGGGGTTGAGCGTATATCTGTCCTCCGGCTACCGCAGCTATGACGAGCAGAACTATCTGTATCAGCGCAAGGTGTCCCAGTATGGGGAGGAGCAGGCCAAAAAGATAGTGGCGCCGCCGGGCACCAGCGAGCATCAGACCGGCCTTGCCTGCGATATTACGGATAAGTACTACGAATTCAAGGATTCGTCTTTGGAAAACACCGCTCTTTATCAGTGGATGAGCCAGCATTGTCAGGAATACGGCTTCATAGTCCGCTATCCAAAGGACAAAGAGGATGTGACTGGCATTATATACGAGCCCTGGCATTTCCGCTATGTGGGCAAGGACGCGGCGGAGTATATCATGGACAAGGGCCTGTGCCTTGAAGAATTTGTCGCTCTCTACAAATAAAATAACGCCGGCCGTCAGACAATATTCTGACGGCCGGTTTTTCAGCTTTCCATCTGCTTGCCCAGAAAAGACGCCACGGTCTGCGCAAGCTTATATTCCACGTCTCCCGGGGGAGGAGAGTTGGCCTGGGTGATGAACAGCACGCAGCCCAGCACATCGCCTTCGGAAATGATGGGCGCGGCTACGGCGGCGCAGTAGTGATCGTCGCTGTCGGATACGGGCACGGTGCTGCCGCCGGTGTCCTGCCGGTAGGGGCTGCGATCCTCCATGATATGCTCCAGCTGGCCGCTGATGGATTTTTCCAGCAGCTCTTTTTTCGCGCCGCCGGAAATGGAAATGACACTGTCTCTGTCGCACACGGCGGCAATGCCGTCGGTGGCCTTGTGCAGGGATTCGCATATCTGCCCGGCAAAATCCGAAAGCTCGCCGATGGGAGAGTATTTTTTAAAAATGACCTCCCCGTCTCTGTTTGTGAATATCTCCAGCGGGTCGCCTTCGCGGATGCGCATGGTGCGGCGGATCTCCTTGGGAATTACAACACGGCCCAGATCGTCTATGCGGCGCACTATCCCGGTTGCTTTCATATATTTTCCTCCTACCTGAATACTTGATTATTTTTACTCTAATGACAGCAATAGTATTTGCAGGAGGTTTTTAATTATACGCGGATTATCATGCGCCGGCTCGCTTCATTTTACATTTGACAGCCGTGCGCCGATGGTCAGCTTGTCAGGGTGAACAGCGCTTCATACAGCTTTGCCGGCTCGATGGGCTTGGATAGATGCGCGTTCATACCTGAGCACAGAGATTCCTCCACATCAGTGTCAAAGGCGTTGGCGGTCATGGCGATTATGGGCACGGTTTTCGCGTCGCCCCGGTCAAGAGCGCGGATAGCCCTGGCAGCGTCCAGACCGTTCATGACCGGCATACGGATATCCATGAGAACAGCGTCGTAATAGTTTTCCGAAACCAAGCTGAAGTTTTCCAGCGCGGATTGTCCGTTTGCTGCCGTGACCGCTGATATTCCGGCCTTTTCCAGCAGCTTCACCGCGATCTTGGCGTTGAGGGGATTATCCTCCGCCAACAAAACGCGTTTTCCGCGCAGACGTTCCATCTCAACCGATACAGTTTCTTTTTCAGTTTTTACGGCCTCCGGCGCCACGGGAAAACGAAAGCGAATTATGAATTCCGTGCCCTGACCCAGACGGCTGTTCACCGTTATCACCGCGCCCATAAGATCCGCAAGCTGCTTTACGATCGCAAGCCCCAGACCCGAACCCTGATACTCTGCCGAAACGGTGTCCGTCTCCTGAGTAAAGGGCTCAAACATTTGCTTTTGAAATTCCTCACTCATGCCGATGCCGTTGTCGCGCACTATGCAATCGTTGGTGACATATCCGTTTTCGCGGGAAACCGTCTGTGTCAAAAGCTCGATCCTGCCGCCGTCAGGCGTGAATTTAACGGCGTTTGACAAAAGATTGTAAAAAATCTGCTCCAGGCGTATCTGGTCGGCGATGATAACCGTTTGGATATCGGCCTCCTTGTCCATTATAAGCTCAATATTCTTTTCCCGGCACAGCGGCTCGATAACGGATTTTATGTTGTTGTGAAATTTAGCGTAGGGATAGGGGGCGGGGTGCAGCTCGATCTTGCCGCCGGTGATCTTTTCCATGTCCAGGCAGTCGTTAATGAGATTGAGCAGGTATTTTGAGGAGTTGGAGATATCGGAAAGCGTTTCCTTCATTTCCGATGAATGAGTCGCCTTGTCCATTGCAAGAGAGGTGAGCCCGATTATCACGTTCATGGGAGTGCGCAGATCGTGACTCATTCGGGACAGAAATTCGCTCTTTGCCCGGTTGGCCGCGTTCGCCTCATCCAGCGCCTTTTGCAGCGTGCGCTGCTGCTTTTGTTCTTCCTCGTATATATCCGTAATGTCTCTGCGCTCCACCACGATGTCCTCGCGGATGCTGTCCAGATAAAAAGCCCGGGATTTTTTTCTGCGGATAAGTCCGTTGGGAAGGTGCTGACGATAGATAAGCGTAGCAACCGGTTCGCTCTCCAGCCGCTGAAGAAGAAAGCCCTCATTGAAAAACTCGCAGACCGCTGCCCGGTCCTCAGGCTCAACATTGCCCAGCGTCTTCTCGCTGGGAACGCTGGAAAACGGAAACTCCGTATAGAGCTTCCAGCCGGTATCCAGATAATTGTCTCTCAAACGCAGCAGCGTGGCCGTGGAAGATACGGTGCTCAGCAGCATGACAAAGTCGGTTTCTTCGTCAATAACACTTTCGGCGGCCAGCTCTTTTTTGCGTTCCGTATCGATGTTGTGCACATAGGTATAGGATATGAGATCCCCGCTGTCCCTGTCCCGCTCCAGCCGGCAGGTGGAACGGACCCAGTAAAGGCGGCCATTATTCATGCGCCGTCGATATTCCGCCGAAAATTCGTTGATGCCGTTCTTAAATCTGGAGATGGCCTTGTCCCTGTCAAAAAAGTCCGCGGAGATACGCCGCTCCTCCTCTGTGGGTACTTTGGCTGCGATATTGGGCCGTATGACGCCGCCGGCAGTCCCCTTGTCAAACTCATCAATAAGACCCTGATTGACCTGATAGGAGATAAGGCAGTCACGGGTAACATTGAACTCAATGGACAAAAGACTGTCCTGCTCCAGCAATTTCCGCTGCGTCTGCTCCTTGTCGTGCTGCTTTTGAAGGGCCTGCTGGGCCGTCACGGCCAAGTCGATATTGACATAGCCGCAGTAAATGGTTATTTTATTCGGTTCCCGTTTGACCACTGAGGCGTCCAGTCTGAACCAGCGGTAGTTCCCGTCGCCGCAGAGTATGCGGTGGTTGAGCGACTGAGAGTCGGCGCCGTTTACGCATTTTTCCACAGCGGCATAGACGGTGGCTACATCGTCCGGGTGCACCAGCTTGATAAACCCGGTTTTACCGATCAGTATCCGCTTTTCCCTGGGCATACCGATTATGCGGTAATAGCTGTCGTTCATGTATATCTGCTTGAGCTGGCCGCCAATGATATCGTAGATGCCGATACCAACGGGAACCCGGTTGAGCAGCTCCTCCTGCTGCATCCGCTTCTGATGCTCCCGCGTCTCGTCGGAAACATACAGGATATAGGAATCGGTACCGTTCCAGTTAAGGGCTTTTGCGCGAATGGCGAAGTATAAATTATCAAGGGGACGGTGGAACTCCGCGAAGTGATCCGAGGTGAGCTCCGCCACCTCACTGTCGCTTAAAAGGGCGCTTCGCCAATGTATTACATCCGGCACCAACCGCCCCACTACATTGATATCCGGCTTCACACGATACAGCTCCCGCATTTTCCGGTTGCAGTAGATGATGCGGTGGGTCTTGCGCTCTGCCACCAGCACGCCGCCGGCCGAATCCTCCACAATACTGCGGAACAGGGTGGCTTCTTCCGAGGGAACAGTGAATACGCAGTAATAGACCGGGAAGCCGTTTTCCTCACGGAGCTTGCTGGCGGTCATATGCAGCCAGCCCTGCTCTCCGCTTTTATTTATAAAACGGAAGGTGTGATTTATACTTGCGCCGGATCTGGCGGTAGAGTTCATCTTTTTCCTGAAGTTGGGCAGATCTGCCGGCGAGATGGTATGTTCAAGGAAATCGCCCTGCAAAAGGCTTTCCAGCTCTTTCCGCGACCGGCCCGTCAGCTTGGCAAACCCGTCGTTGAAGTACAGGCAGTCCAGGGATGTGCCAACTTTGAACGCGGCTACGCCGCCGGGCAGCTCGTTGAGCAGACTGTCCAGCATGAAGCTTTTTTCCCGCTCCTCGTTAATATCGATAATAATTCCGAGTGTGCGGGTGGCGCGGCCCTGTTCATCGTTATAAAAAAGGCCGATTATTTTGCACCAGCGATAATCTCCGCTGACAAGCTTAAGGCGCAGAATAGCCTCCGCCCTGGGCGCGCCGCTTTTGGTGTCAGCAAAAAACTGCAGCATGGCCTGGGAGTCATCGGGATGAATCACATCTGCCGGCCCCTCGTTTGCCAGCAAAACATACGGCGGCACCGTACTCATGGCGTATTCCTGATAGCCATCGGAAGAATAAAAGCCTCCCGTTTCGAGATCCCATTCAAACACGGCGGCGTTCATTTCTTTGATGACCAGCCGATAACGGCGCTGCTCCAGGGCAAGCATCAACTCGGCCTGCTTTTTCTTTGTTATGTCCGTTGCGATGGAAACCATGAGATATGTATCCGCTTCGTCCTGAGGAACGGCGGACAGCCGGCGCTCCATCCACA
>CAZLIJ010000006.1:10523-19303 GCA_964559305.1 uncultured Oscillospiraceae bacterium
TCAGCTCCACCCAGCACACGCCGCCGTCCTTCTGGACAACGCGGTACTGAACGCCGGCTAGACAGCCGTCGCTGGCGTATCTCTGGGCCATCTGCGCGGACATGGGCTCGTCCGGCGGATAGAAAAGCTTGCGATCCTCGTTTGATATAAGCTGCCTGTATTCCTCCGGCGTATAGCCCACCAGCCGGTAATAGGCATTGTTCAGGAAAAGGGGCTCTCTCGTTCCAGCGGCAAAGATACCCACGCCGCATGGGGCGGCGGCAAATACGCTTTTCATCTTTTCAAGAGAATATTGGTCACACTCATCCATTCACGGTCCCTCTTTTCAATATGGCAAAACCCGCCCGCAAATGCGGACGGGTCGACTGCTTGCGGCAGGCAGCCATCACACATTCTGCGAGGCCCTGTAACTGCGTCAAGATCTTAGTCAAATGCACAATATAGCTTGATTTTTATCATATTATCATGAAATGTCAGATAATACAATAATTCGTTAAACAAACTGTACGACCGTCGAAAAAAGTGAAAAACGAACAGCACCCCAATTGTCGTTTGGCATAAAATGCCGTGTGACAATCGGGGTGCTGTTCAAAAATTAATGCTTTTTGAATTCAGTTTATCTGTTTCTGAAACAGTCGCTGCAAAACACGGGGCGATCTCCCCGGGGCTCAAAGGGAACCTTGCAGGGTTTGCCGCATTCGGAGCAAACCGCGTCGAACATCTGGCGCTGACCGCCATTGTCGCGGGAATTGTTCTTGCGTGCGTCACGGCAGGCCTTGCAGCGCTGGGGTTCGTTAGTGAAGCCTCTCTCGGCGTAAAACTCCTGCTCACCGGCAGTGAAAGTGAATTCCTGTCCGCAATCTTTGCAGATAAGGGTCTTGTCTTGGAACATTTAAGTACCTCTTTAAAAAATAATGCTGCGGTGCAGATTCGCATCGCAGTGTAGGTATCATATCACGGTTTTTGCCGCCGGTCAATAGCAAATAAAAATATTGACCGGCAAATTGGCAGGAAAATTCGTATCTTAGCCGGAATTTTGCACCGGCAGGAGCCTTTAGAGCGTTTTTATCATGTCGTACCAGCGGGCTCCGCCGTGAACAGAGGCGGAAATACCGGCGTTTTCAAAGCCGAAGCCGGCGTAGAAATGGAGCTTTTCCTCTTTGCAGGTCAGTATCACCCGGCTCATGCCGGACTGAGCCGCAAAGCTTATCATCCGCTCCAAAAGCGCGCCGCCCACGCCCAGACGGCGGTACCGGGGCAAAACCGCCAGCCCGAAGATCATCTGATTTTTGCCCCGGGGGTCGTGACCGCCGGTCTCAAACATATCGTCGGTAATAAGGCTTTTGTTTGAAGCGCAGCCGTTTATAATGCCGATTATCCCGCCCTCAGGCGTTTCCGCCACAAAAAACCGTTCCGGGAAAAGGGCTATTCTCTGGGCTATGGCGGTTTCCGGCGCGGCCTCGGCAGGGGGAAACGCCGCCGCCTCCACCGCCGCCGCACTGTGAACGTCGGCGGGGAGGGCAGACCTTATCATATAATCAAACATCATTTCTTGTTATATCCTCCAGCGATTCCCGTTCTACGGCCACCCTGCCGCGCCCGCCGGAGAGCATGACCACCGGGGGGCGGCATACCCGGTTATAGTTTGAAGCCATGGAGTAGTTATAAGCGCCGGTGGTACAAACCGCCACAATATCGCCACGCACAGGCCGGGGCAGCCTCAAACGCGGCTGTATCACATCGCCGCTTTCGCAGCAGCGGCCCACAAGATCGCAGGGAAAATCCCCGCTGTCGTTCATGCGGTTTGCAAGATACACTGTGTACCGCGATTGGTAAAGAGCATAGCGTGGATTGTCCGTCATGCCGCCGTCTACGGAAACGTAGTTTTTGTAGCCGGGAATACATTTCACCGCGCCGACGGTATAAAGGGTCATGCCCCCGTCGGCCACGATGCTCCGCCCCGGCTCCATAAGTATCATGGGCACTTCAAGACCCAGCTCCGCCGCCGCTGACTTTATATATTCCGCCACCTCAGCTATCCTTTTGGGCAGATCTATCTGGGGGTCGGAATCCGTATAGCGCACGCCGTAGCCGCCGCCCAGATCAAAAATTTTGGTCTCATAGCCGTATTCGGCCTTCAGCCGGGCAAAAAAGCGCAGCATAATAAGGCTTGCCCGCTGAAAAACATCCTCGCCGAAAACCTGAGACCCCACATGGCAGTGGAAGCCCTCCAGACTTATGCCCTTCATATCCGCTGCCCGCAGAAAAAGCTCCTGGGCCTGTCCGGTCTCTATGGCCGCGCCGAATTTGGAGTCCACCATGCCGGTGTTCACAGCAGCGTAGGTGTGGGGGTCGATGCCCGGGGTCAGGCGCAAAAGCAGCTTTTGCGTTATACCCCGTTCAAGGGCGATGCGGTTCACGGCCTCCAGCTCGTCGGCGCCGTCGGCCACAAAATAACCCACGCCGCAGTCCATGGCAAAAGCTATGTCCTCATCGGACTTGTTGTTGCCGTGGAAAAACGCTCTCTCCATGGGAAAACCGGCCTTATATGCGGTGTATATTTCCCCCGGGGACACCACATCGACGCCCATGCCTTCGCTTTTGGCAATGCGGTACATCTCCTTGAAGGCCGCGGCCTTGCCGGCAAACAAAACCAGAGCCTTGCCGCCAAAACAGCTTTCAAGGGTGCGGACGTATGTCCGGCAGTTTTCGCGAATACGCTGCTCATCCATGAGATACAGCGGCGTTTTGTATTTTTTGGCCAGCTCCGCCGTGTCAAATCCGGCGAAGGTCAGATGTCCCAGCCCGTTTGTCCCAAGGTTTGAACAGATCATATTCTCATCTCTTTCTCTTTTATATGGTATGTGATTTTAATTCGTTAACGAGATAAAGTCAAGAAGCCTGTGCGCGATTTGTAAATATTCATAAATAAGTGCCGCCGTTAAATTTCCATTATGTACTTATTATGTTATACTGTACAGGATAAAAATCAAGAGTTTTGGAGGTGTGAGCCGTGAAAAAAGTACGGATAACCGTGATGAAGACCGCCTTTTATAAGGAACTGGCGGCAAAGTATGAAAATCCCATCACCCACGCCTGTGACATGAGGGAAGGGCAGAGCTTTATAGCCCCAGGCTGGCGCAGACCGGAGGGCTTTTGCGAGAGCGCGTGGGAAAGCATTTCGCCTTTTGTGATGACCCTTGCCCACGGCGGCGGGGATTTTTATGACGGCTGGATGAAAAACAGGAGATCGGCCATGATATCCTGCAACGACGGCTTCCGCCCGGTGAGCTTTTTTATAGAGGCTCTGGACGAGGACGCGGAATGAACGCCGGCGCCCCGCGGTCAGGATGCATATGAAAAAATCTCCCGCCTATACGGCGGGAGATTTTTTTCACTCATCGGCGGGGACGTTTTTTCGCAGCAGCAGGGATATGCACCATATGGCGGCGAGACCTACGATGGTATAGATGACTCTGCTCACCACGGCGGTCTGCCCGCCGCATATCCATGCTACGATGTCAAACTTGAACAGACCAATGCTGCCCCAGTTTATTCCGCCGATTATGGCCAGAATGAGCGCTATGCGGTCCATTATCATCATTGCCGAAATACTCCTTTTCAATAGTATCAGTCAAATGTTGCCCTGTTTTTTTAAAAAATATTCATTCGACAAAAGTAGTGCTTTCTCGCTCTTTACAAAGCCGTGAGCTTGTATTATCTTATAGTCACAGCTTATCCAATGGTTCCCGCCTCGGGTCATCCCGCGTCGAGAGCCCGGCTCATATCTTTATCCCACAACCCTGTTATTGGCGGACCGTTTTTTACGGCCCGCCGCTTTTTATAGTTATGTCAACTATATTATGTAAAATAAATTTGATTATCCCTCCCGCTTCGCCGATATTCGCAAAGCAGGTAGTGTAAGTTTTAGTCATAAACCACTACATAGGAGGCTTTGCAATGCAAGCTGTAACAAGACGCTCCGTGACGAGGCGGGGCGGTATAGTGTATCTGCCGGCGGAGGATATCGCGCCCAGCCCGGTGCAGCCCCGCCGCAGCTTTGACGAGGGCGGACTGCAGGAGCTGTCCAACAGTATTTCGGAATACGGAATTTTGAATCCCCTAACCGTGCGCATCCGCGGCGGCCGGTATGAGCTGGTGGCCGGAGAGCGGCGGCTGAGGGCGGCGAAGATGGCGGGGCTGACGGAGGTGCCGTGCATACTTCTGGACTGCAACATGGAGGATTCCAGCCTTATTGCCCTTGTGGAAAATCTTCAGCGGCGGGATCTGGATTTCATCGAGGAGGCGGAGGGTCTGGAGCAGCTCATCCGGCTTTTCGGCATGAGTCAGGAGGAGGCCGCCCGGCGGATAGGCAAATCCCAGTCTGCAGTGGCCAACAAGCTGCGGCTTTTGAAGCTGCCGGAGGACGTGCGGGAATCGCTGCTCTCCAACGGCCTTACCGAGCGCCATGGCCGGGCGCTGCTGAGACTGGATACCCCAGGCGAGCAGCGGGAGGCGCTGAAGTACATAATCGACAACGACCTCACCGTGGCCGCCACGGACGAATATGTGGAATCCCTGCTGACAGTAAAGGAGGCCGAGGAGATAGTCTCCCGGCAGGAGCCCAAAAAGCTTTTTATATTGAAGGATGTGCGGGTATTCATGAACACGCTTATGCACGGACTTGATCTTATGAAGCAGGGCGGCATAGACGCGGGCATGGAGCGCACCGAAACGGAGGATGAGCTTATCTTCACTATTTCCATACCGAAAAGCAAGCTGGCCGAAAAACAACAGGAAGCGGCTGAATAGTACAAGCTGACACCCTCGTATGATATACGGGGGTGTCAGGTTTATGATAAGCTATTTTTCCGAGCTTCGATATAAAGAAGTCATAGATATAAAAACCGGTATGCGTCTGGGCTATGTGTGCGATGGGGAGATGGACGAAAAGGAGGGGCGGCTGCTGTCCCTCATCACGCCCGGAAGGCCCAAATGGCTGGGACTTTTTGGCCGGGAGGACGACTACATAGTGCCCTGGAACGAGATAGTGCGCATTGGCGAGGACATAATAATGGTGGAACTGGGCGCCGAACCGCCCCGGCGCAGGCACGAAAAGCGAAAACTGTTCTGAAAAGCGGGCAATATCACTGCTTTTTTGTTAAAAAATCCTGTTAAAACCCTTGCAATCCGGTTACGATTCTGATAGTATATTAGAGCATTTCACACGGGCAACGACCTTCCCCATGTGACCGCCCCGTTAGGCGGTTTGGCGGAGGGGCTGACTTGTCCGGAGGAAAAAACAAAAATATCAGGAGGAAAAACACAATGTCAGTAGTATCCATGAAACAGCTGCTGGAAGCCGGCGTCCACTTCGGACACCAGACCCGCCGCTGGAACCCCAAAATGGCCGAGTACATTTACTGCGAGCGCAACGGCATCTACATCATCGACCTGCAGAAGACCGTCAAAAAGCTGGAGGACGCCTACAATTTCGTGCGCGGCCTTTCAGAAAATAACGGCACCGTTCTTTTCGTCGGCACCAAAAAGCAGGCAGCCGACGCCATCAAGGAAGAGGCTTCCCGCGTAGGTATGTACTACGTCAACGCCCGCTGGCTGGGCGGTATGCTCACCAACTTCAAGACCATGCGCACCCGCGTGGACCGTCTGGCACAGCTGCAGAAAATGCAGGAGGACGGCACCTTTGACATGCTGCCCAAGAAGGAAGTCATGAAGCATCTGGGCGAGATGGAAAAGCTGGAAAAATATCTTGGCGGCGTGAAGGACATGAGAAAGCTCCCCTCCGCACTGTTCGTTGTTGACCCCCGCAAGGAGCACAACGCCATTGCCGAGGCCCGCAAGCTTCACATTCCCATCGTGGCCATTGTCGATACCAACTGCGATCCCGACGAGGTCGATTACGTCATCCCCGCCAACGACGACGCTATCCGCGCCATTCGCCTGATTTCCGCCACCATGGCCAACGCCGTGCAGGAAGGCCGTCAGGGCATGGACGCCGAGGGCGATGAGACCGCTGCCGAAGCCGAGGCCGAGAAGGTCGAAGGCGCCGCGGACGCGGAGTAATTTTCCGGCAAAAACATGAAGTGATACAGGGAGCAGCTTCTGCTCCCTGTTTTCGGATTAACAAATGAATAATTCAGGAGGAAAATACAATGGCTTTTACAGCACAGGATGTTAAAACTCTGCGCGAAATGACCAACGTCGGCATGATGGACTGCAAGAAGGCCCTTACAGAAACCGACGGCGATATGGATAAAGCAGTGGAATGGCTGCGTGAAAAGGGTCTTGCCAAGGCCGCGAAGAAGGCCGGCCGCATCGCGGCTGAGGGCATGGCTTACGCAACTGTCGAAGGCGGCGTGGGCGCCATGGTAGAGGTCAACTGCGAGACCGATTTCTGCGCCGGCTCCGAGCCTTTTGTGAAGTTTGTCAAGGATATCTGCCAGGTCGTGGTGGACAACGCACCCGCGGATGTTGACGCGCTGATGCAGTGCAAGTACCCCGGCAGCGAGCTGACCGTGGCTGGCATCATGCCCGAAAAGGTCATGTCTATCGGCGAGAATCTGCAGATCCGCCGCTTTGTCCGTTACAGCGACAATACCAGCGTGGCATATGTCCATGCCAACGGCAAGATCGGCGTGCTGGTGAACCTGGCTGTTGAAGGCGGCATCGACGCCACCGCCATCGGCAAGGACGTGGCAATGCAGATCGCGGCTCTCAACCCCCGCTTCTGGGACAAGAGCGCCGTCACCCCCGAGGTGCTGGAGGAGGAAAAGAAGATCGCTCTGGCCCTTATGGACAACGATCCCAAGATGGAATCCAAGCCCCAGGCCGTCAAGGAAAAGATCGTCATGGGCAAGATGAACAAGTACTACGAGGAAAACTGCCTTCTGCAGCAGGAGTTCGTCAAGGACAGCTCCACCACTGTTGAAAAGTATATCGCCTCCGCCGCCAAGGCTCTGGGCGGAGCCGTCAAGTTTGTTGACGCTGTCCGTTTCCAGAAGGGCGAGGGCATAGAGAAGAAGGAAGAGGACTTCGCCGCCGAGGTCGCCGCTCAGATGAATCCCGGCAAGTAATCGTTCCATTCCTCAATAACGCATCAAAAAAAGCTCACCGTTTTTCGGTGAGCTTTTTTGCGTCGTGTTCGATTTTCGCCATGCGGTACTCATAGGATTTGAAAGTCTTTCCCAGCTCCCGCATCTAAATATCAATTGCGGCTCCGTGTCAGTTGAAAACAAGCACCAGTACGCCAACCACGACAAATACCACGCCAAGACCGATACAAACGGTCATCCACACAGCGTATACCTCCTGGGGCATTTCGGCCTTCTTTTTCACTGAGACCACCGTACCGACGATACCTGCAAGGGCAAGGGCAAAACACACGATAACTGTTATCAAGGCTCCTGTTGACATTCTCTCTCCACCTTCTTTATGTTCTTTTCAAACTTGCTTCTGGGGCCCATGACCTCGTGGCCGCAGCCCAGACACTTAAGGCGGAAATCCGCCCCGATGCGCAGGACCTGCCATTTATCCGACCCGCAGGGGTGCTGCTTTTTCATTGTCAATATGTCGCCGACCTGAATATCCAAGAGCTATTTGCCCTCCTTTATTTTGTCCCAATAGGCTTTTGCGGCCTGCTCTGTCTTGTTGTCGCCGTATTCATAATACCGGGCGTTTTTCAGCTCGTCGGGCAGGTATTGCTGACGCACCCAGTGACCCGGATAGCTGTGGGGGTATTTGTAGCCCTGTTCCCGCTCAAAGCCGGTGCCGTCCGCGTGGACATTTTGCAGCTCCCGGGGGATGGGCCCGGCCTTTCCGGCCTTCACATCGCCCATGGCCTTGTCGATGGCCATGACCACGGAATTGGATTTGGGCGCGGTGGCCAGCAGCAGCACGGCCTCTCCCAGGGGCAGTCTCGCCTCCGGCAGACCCAGCTGCAGCGCGGAATCCACGCAGGCCTTCACGATGGGTACGGCCTGGGGATAGGCAAGGCCGATATCCTCGCTGGCGGAGCAAAGTATGCGCCGGCAGGCGCCCAGAAGATCGCCGGTCTCCAAAAGCCGGCTGAGATAGTGCAGCGCCGCGTCGGGATCGGAGCCCCGCAGGGATTTCATCAGGGCGGAAACGGTGTCGAAATGCTGATCGCCGTCCCGGTCATAGTGCATGGAGGAGCGCTGGGAAATGCTTTTGGCGTCGGCCATTGTAAGGGCCACGGCGCCGTTTTCCGGGATGGCGGCGCCCATGAGAAGCTCCACGGAATTTATGGCCTTGCGCACGTCCCCGCCGCAGGCGGAGGCGATGAATTTGTCCACGCCCGGTTCGCATTTAACCTCAACACCCTGCTTTTCACCGCAAAGTGCTATGGCCCGCCGGACAGCCGGCTCCACCTCCGCCGCGGTGACGGATTTAAATTCGAAAACCGTGGAGCGGCTCAAAATAGCGTTAAAAACGCAGAAATACGGGTTCTCGGTGGTGGACGCTATCAGGGTTATGCGTCCGTCCTCTATGAATTCCAGCAGGCTTTGCTGCTGCTTTTTGTTGAAGTACTGTATCTCGTCCAGATATAAAAGTACACCGCCGGGGGTCAGCAGGGTGTCCAGCTCGGCTATAATGTCCTTTATGTCGGAGATCCCCGCGGTGGTGGCGTTGAGCTTTCTTAGGGTACGGTTGGTGCGCTGGGCGATGATGCGGGCCACGGTGGTCTTGCCGGTGCCGGAGGGGCCGTAAAAGATCATGTTGGGTATGCTGCCGCTTTCGAT
>CAZLIJ010000007.1:0-18640 GCA_964559305.1 uncultured Oscillospiraceae bacterium
TGATTCTGGCCCTTGTTACCATTGTGCTGGGCACGCTTATTCTGGTGGACCCCTTCTCCGCGCTGGACGCGCTGCTTATCCTCATCGGCATTGTGCTTGTTTTTGACGGCATTTCCGATCTCTATATAATCCTGCGGATATCAAAAGTATTCCACGAGGTTAAGGACGCCGTGGAGGATGCCCGGCAGGAGGCCGACGCCGTTGAGACCGAGGGCACCGTTGCGGACGACGACAAAAAATAACAGATAAATAACGCCGCCCGGCCATGCTTGGCCGGGCGGTTTTATTTATACGATTCAGCCCACCGCCCGCAGATAAGGCAGGGCGTACATGAAAAGGAAAAACGCGCCCACAGCTACGCCGAAAAGGGCGTACACTATCCAAAGCCGGTGGGTCTTTTTCACTTCGGCGCCGTCCCTTTCGCACGGAGGGACCACAAACAGCTTTTCCCGGAAGGAATACTCCGCCGGTGAAGCCGTGCCCAGGTGGGAGCCGACAAGGGCGCCGATAAGACTACAGGCTATGCCGATGAAGAAGGGGTCAAGGTATATGGGCAGGGCAGTGCCGGAAAGGGAAGCGAAGGTCTTTGTGCCCACGCAGCCGATGAAGCCGCACAGCATACCCCAGAACGCGCCACGCCGGTTGAGCTTTTTGCTCCATACGCTGCCTATGGCCACCACGCTCCATGACCCGGCGATAACCGTGCCGCCCAGATACATTATCCAGAATATCTGGGGCGGGTTGAAGTAGGCCAGAGCCAGTATCACAAGGCTTGCCGCCAGCATGGCTATCCGGGATATCTTAAGACGCTTTTTCTCGTCTTCCGATTTCATCATGAATATATCGTTGACAAGGGAAAAGCCGATGAGAGACAAAAAGGTGGAGGCCGAGGAAATGCCAGCCGCAGCGATGCCGGTTAGCATGATTATGCCCACAAAGGTTGGCACCACGTTCATGGAGGCCCATATAACGGCGCTACTGCCCGTAAGGGAGCCGTTTATGCTGCGGATAAATACCGCGCAGAAATAAAGGGACACCGTCACGGCCATAACGCCCATGGAGGCCCAGATAGACGAGCGCATCACGGTGTGCTCGTTTTTTGCCATCAGATAGCGGCTGGTCTGCCAGGGACTGATGGACACCACCAGCGCCCACACGATGCCGTAGGTAACGGCCCACATAAGGTTTTCCCCGCCTGTGGGATAGAGATAGTCAAGATTGTTGGTCCACGAAAGTATGCCGGGAATGTCGGTGGAATTGGCCATGGCTTCAATGGTGGGAAACCAGCCGCCGGCGGCGTTGACGATAAAGGGTATGGCGATAAGCGCGCCGGCAAGAAAGGTGAGGAACATTATGGTGTCCGTCAGCAGTACGCCGGGAGAGCCGGAGTAAACGGTGAACACCGTAAAGGTGAGCCAGGCGATTATGGTGCAGGTGCTGTAACTGAGATTTGTGATGCTGCTCATAATGGTGGCCACGCCCTGCATGGCGGAGAGCATATAGGCGCACACCGCAAAAATCATGATAATGGCGGAAAGCCGGCGCACAGCGGGAGAGTCGAAGCGGGCGCCGAAATATTCCGGCACGGTGTTGACCTCACTGCGGCGGATGTAGCGGCCAAACAGCCCCGCGCCGTAGATGTAGCCCGTGGCCTGTAATACGCCCACCACCACAATGCCCATGAAAAAGCCCGAATATACCTCGCCGGTGTCGCCAAGAAAAGCGCCGGTGGACAAAAACGAGGCGATAAGGGAGCCCACGATGAGCATGGTGGGGGCGTTGCGCCCGGCCACATAATAGTCGTTGGTGTCCTTCACCTTTTTGCCCGCAAAAAGGCCCACAGCAAAGAATACCGCCAGCGCCGCCAGGACGCCTATGAGATATATATTCATTTTTTCTTACCGTCCCGGGAACCGGGCTTTGTGAAAGCGCGGAAGAAAAGCGCCGTTATTATGATCCACACGCCGAAGCCCACAGAGATCACGATTTCCATGGCAGTTCCTTTCCGCCCTCTCAGGCCAGCTTTATGAGGACTTTTTCGTAGTTTTCCATACCGGTGAAGGGAATGCCCTTCATGGCCTCGTCGAATATGGGCTGATAGCCCCAGCCGTTGGTAACGCCGGCAAAGCCCCGGTACTGGGCAGTGTTGAAGCCGGGGATGGTGTTGGCCTCCACCAGCACGGGGCCGTGGTCGGTTATGGCCACGTCCCAGCCGATGTTTGATATATACCAGGCCTGAGGCACAACTTTTTTCATCATGGCTATGGTCTCATCCCAATAGGGCAGCTGAAGGCCCTTGAAGGGGGTGCCGGTGACGGGATGGGTTTTGCATTCGGTAAGCTTGTTTTGATCCACCGCGTCGGTAATTACCAGGCCGGTGCGTATATCCGCTATGGCGGTCAGCGCGTCCTGACAGCCGTTGGCGATGCTGCGGGTGATGGCGGTGGTGAGCACGGGGGCAAAAAGATAGCAGCCCGCCGGTGTGCATACGGAGTAAAACCGCACTATGCTCACGGCGCCGGGGTTGAGAGTGTTGAGTACCTCGTGCTGCTGTATCCATTCCTCCACTATGCCCCGGGGCAGGGCGCGAAGCTTTGAAAAGGCCTCGTCCCGCTCCCTGGCTGTGGCGGCTTTTATTATGCGCACGCCGGTGCCGCTGCCCTTGGAAATGGGCTTGTATACCACCTTGCCGGCCTCGCCGGCCAGCCCGTCCAGCTCATCCCGGGTGATTTCCTGCGAGAGCAAACATCTGCGCCCGTAGTACTGGGCAAATACTTTTGAAAAAACGTATTTGTCCATCAAAACGCCCTTATAAAGGCGCTTTGTGTATTTTTTGCGCAGCTCCGCCCGGGTCCAAAGGGTGGACATGGATCTTTTCTGCGCCGGGGAAAGGGCGTAGTAGCCCATCCATTCGTATTCCCCAAGAGAAATATGGTTGAGCCTTTTTGCCTTTATAATATCTTTTTCAAGATAGCGCGGATCAACTCCGCAGCGCCCGGAAAGCTCGCAGGCAAAGCTGCGTATGCTGCGCCGCGCGGAAAAGGGGTTTCTCAGTTCCATATCGGCTCCTCAATTCATTTTTGCAATAAGCGCTTCCAGCTCCGGCTTGCGGCCGATGCGGGGCACAAACTGCATACCGGACATCTGGGCGTTGCAGTTGGCTTCCACCATGCACCAGCCCCGGCCCTCAAACAGCGCCAGATCCCAGCCGCAGTAGTGGTTGCCCGGCACCTGCATAGCCGCTTCCTTGACCATGGCCACAGCCTCATCCCAGTCGGGAATGGGGCGGCCCTTGAAAACCACGCCGGTGTCGGGGTGGGCGGGGTAGCGCCGGCCCCGCTTGTCCGCGCCGTCTGTGCACAAAAGCCCGGTTTCCTTGTCTATCATAACGCTGATGCCGCCTGCGCTGGTGTTGTCGATAACGCTGCCGTGCTGGCCCACGCGCAGGGTGGGGTTATAAAGATATATCTCGTCCTCGCCGTTTTCACCGTGGATAAGCACGGTGGGTATGCGCAGGGTGTTCACTGACTGAGGGTGGAACTCCGCCATGCGGGAGTCCTGGATTATCAGCTCCTCCAGCACCACGCCCTGCTGGTGATAGGCTTCATAGGCGGCCTCGGGGCTTTCAAAATCCCCAATGTCGTCAATATGAAAGCCGTGGCCCATGCTGGCATAGGTGGGCTTCACCGCGTAGCGGGGATGCTTTTGCGCAAAAGCCCGGAATTCCTCCAGCCCTTCAGGCGTGGCGGGGTCGTGGGCCCGTATCTGCATCATGTCCCGCTTGAAAAGCGAGGTAAATTTTTTGTATGTGGAAAACTTGTTCTCAAGCATATTGGTGTTCTTGGGGGAGTTCATGCGGGGATAGTAGCTCATTCGTATGGCTTCGGTTATGAAGGAGGAGCGGTATTCCTCGTCCTTGTCCTCAAAATCAAAAAGAAAGTATTCGTCGTAATAAGAGCCGTATTTCATCAGGCAGCGAATCATGTCGCGCTTGAGAAAGCGGACATATTTCCTGTCGCGCAGCTCGTCCTCACCCCGGAATTTTACTATGTAATCGGTAATTTTCCCCCGCTTGCGATGATAGTAGTTGGCCTTTCTGAACCAGGTCTGAAAGCGTATTTTGTAGTAGATTTTTCTCCTGATACTGCGCAGCATACCTGTCTCCTCTTTCTCCCCGGGATATATTTTTCCCTAATATATCATTTTTTCTATCATTTAGATATTGTTATTATAATATCATACCCCACTTTTCAGGGGACACAATTTACATTTTTTATATTACACCCGCCCCCCGGATCATGCAAAAGACTAATATATGATTTCGCGCCGAAAATGCCGAAAGGGAAGACGCCGCGCCTGTGCGCTTCGGCGCTTTTTACAAAAAAGAAGGCCTGATTGTGTCACAAATTGACAGAAGGCTGATTTGTGACAGTAAAACACGAAAAAATGTCCATATGATTGTCTGAATTTTGACTTTCTGCGAATGCTCAACGCGTAGTCACATTTCCCATATAATGACTTGCCGCCCCCGGCTTTAGGATATAATGTTAACAAAGTCAGCGCCGCCCCGCCTGGCGGGGCGTGAGTAAGTCCAATAACACTGCTTGAACGCAGACTATACCGATAGAAAGGGAAACTAAAAAATGATCAACGACATGAAAGACGCAAAACTCTTTTCACCGCTGAAGCTGGGCCGCACCGTTCTGAAAAACCGCATAGCCATGGCGCCCATGAGCATGGACTATGAGGCCACCAACGGCACTGTTCCCAAGAAGCTGGCAGATATCTTCGTGCGCCGCGCCGAGGGCGGCGTGGGCTACGTCGTCATCGACGCTGTTACCGTGGACCACAAGTACTGGTACATTGGCCGCACCACCTCTTTGGATAACGACAAGCTGGTTCCCCAGTTCAAGGCCTTTGCCGACCGTGTCACCGCCGCCGGCAGCACCCTTATTCCCCAGATCATCCATCCGGGCCCCGAGTCCATCTGCGGCTTCAAGGGCATTCCTCCGCTGGGTCCCTCCATCAATACCAACGCCCACGGCCATGTGTCCCGTCCCATCACTATCGACGAGATCCACAAGGTGGTCAAGCAGTACGGCCAGGCCGCGCGCCGCGCCGAGGAGGCCGGCTGCGGCGGCATCAGCCTGCACGTGGCTCACGCCTATATGCTGCCCGGCTCCTTCCTGTCTCCCCTGCGCAACAAGCGCTTTGACGAGTACGGCGGAAGCCTTGATAACCGCGCCCGTCTTATTCTGGAGATCATTGAGGAATGCCGCCGCTGCATAAGCCCCGACTTCCCAATAGTTCTGCGCATTGGCGGAAGCGAGCGGTTCGAGGGCGGCACCACCCTGCAGGATATGCTGTATCTGGCGCCCAAGTTCGAGGCGGCCGGCGTGGATATGCTGGAAGTCTCCGGCGGCACCCAGTACGAAGCCATCGACTACATCCTGCCCAGCCACGGCAAGCCCATCGGCGTGAACGTGTTTGAGGCCAGCGAGATAAAGAAGGTCGTCAATATCCCCGTGTTTACCGTGGGCAAGATTAACGACGTGCGCTACGCGGCCGATATCGTTGAGCGCGGTCTGGTGGACGGCGTGTCCATGGGCCGGCCCCTGCTGGCAGACCCCGATCTGCCCAAGAAGGCTCTGGCCAACCAGTTCGACGAGATAGCCCCCTGCGCCAACTGCTCCGGCAGCTGCGTCACCCGCCCCGACGTGCCCCAGTGCACCTGCCATATCAATCCTCTGGTGGGCCGGGAGTACGACTTCCCGTTCAAGAAAACCGAGAAGGCCAAGAAGGTCCTTATTATCGGCGCAGGCCCCGGCGGACTGTCCGCAGCGGCCAACGCCGCCGAGCGCGGCCACGACGTGACCATCTGGGAAGCCGGCAAGCAGACCGGCGGACAGCTGGCTCTGGCCGTCACCGCCCCCGGCAAGCAGGACATGTGCAAGTGGCTGGTCTACCTGAACCACCGCTGCGCCAAGGCCGGCGTGAAGTATGTGTTCGGCAAGGAAGCCACTGTTGAGGCCGTCAAGGAGTTCGCTCCCGACGCCGTCATCGTGGCCACCGGCGCAAAGCCCCTGGTTCCCCCCATCACCGGCGTCAGCGAGCTGACCAATGTCTACACCACCCACGGCTTCCTGCGGGGCGAGTTCGTTATCCCCAAGGGCCGCGTGTGCATCCTTGGCGGCGGCGAGGTCGCCTGCGAGACAGCCGAGACCATTCTGGCCAACGCCCGTCCTCAGGCCCGTCACTTCGCTCCTCTGGGCGATGTGGAGGTTACTATTGTTGAGATGCTGCCCCAGATACTCACCGGCGTGTGCGACCCCAACCGCATTCCCCTGCGCCACCACCTGAAGGAGCTGGGCGTGAACGTCAACACCAGCACCAAGGTACTGGAGGTACACGACCACTCTGTTAAGGTTCAGCGACTGAAGACCGGCGAGGAGGAAGTTCTGGGCGACTTCGATTACGTCCTGTTCGGCCTGGGCTCCCGCCCCTACGATCCCCTCAGCGCAGCGCTGAAGGAGTTTGTTCCCGAAGTGCACGTCCTGGGCGACGCCGTCAAGGTCCGCCAGTCCAGCAACGCCATGCACGAGGGCTTCGAGATAGCCTACAACCTGTAATCAATAACCGGCAGCGCGCCGCGGACAGAATGTCCGCGGCGCGCTTTTTACTATAATGGGCAGAGTGTAAGCCGCATACCGGCTGCACAGCTTCTGCGGCTCAATGCTTCCCCGCCTGCTGCTGTTTCAGCCGGTATCGGTGAGGGCATAGGGCTGACAAAAACCGCCCGCTTATAAAGCGGGCGGTTTTTGTTTTGGTTAATTAAGCGTTGGTGGTCTCAAGCTCGTTGGGGTACTGCTTGCGCAGCTTCTTGCCGCCGCCAACAGCCACAAGGGAGCCCAGGAAGATGACGCCGCAGAGTATGGTTACAACTATCCATGCTACATTGTAGCCGACCTTGTCGGCAATGATTCCGATAACGGTGGAGCCAAAGGCGCAGCCGATAAGGAAGATGAAGTTGATGAAGCTGTAAATGGAGGCGTAATCCTTCTGGCCGAAGCACTTGTTGACAAGGATCGCGGGCACCATCTTGGGCATCATCTGGCCAAGGCCGTAAAGGCAGGCAAAGGCAAAGGCAAGGCCGCTGGATACGCCCACCATCAGCAGAGCCACAAGGCCCAGAGCGCTGGTGATGCAGGCGAACAGTACGCCGCCCACGGCGCCGATGCGGTCAAGCAGCACGCCGCCGACCAGAGTGCCGGCCACAGCCGCTAGAGTGAATACAGACACCACGTTGCCTGCTGCGGTGGAGGTCCAGCCCAGATCCTTCATCAGGTAGTTGGGCATATGGGAGGAAACGCCGGCAGCCATTATGCCGATGCAGAACAGAGCCAGAGCCAGCATCCAGAAGGAACCGGATTTAAGCGCGACCTTCTTGGTGACGCCCTGCCATGAGTTTTCCTCGGCCTGGGCTGCCAGATGAGCTTTCTGCTTGTCGGTGAGCTGCTTCTGCTTGCCTTCGTCGCCGGGCTTGCCCTCGTAAGCGGTCTGACCGATCTCCTGGGGGCACTTTTTGATGAGGAACAGGCAGATGAGGATTCCGGCCACACCGGCCAGAATGCCCATGTAAACAAAGGAAGTACGCCAGCCGGGACCGGCGATAAGACGGGAGACCACCTGAGCCCAGATGGCGCCGCCGATGCCGCCGCCGGCATAGGCAATGGACATATAGGTCGCGCGGTTCTTGTTGAACCACATGGTCATAAGCAGCGCGATGGGCATCTGGGTGATGGCGGCAAAGCCAAAGTTATAAAGGCAGGACGCGATGATAAGTACGATAACGTTCTGGGCAAAGGAGTAGAGAATGTAGCCCACGCCGGTAATGACGGCGCCGATCATCATAAACAGTCTCATGTTGCCCTTCTGCATCTTGGGGGCCCAGAACATGGCCGCGAAGGCCATTACAAAGGTGCCCGCCAGAGTGGTCAGGGAATAAAGGGAAGTGCTTATGCCCAGCTCCTCGCATATGGGGTTCATGTAAAGGGAGATGGGGTTAGAGATAACGCCGGTTACGAAAATGCTTATCAGAAAGCATCCTACGAAAACTTTCCAGCCGAAGAATTTCTTTTCTTGCATTGTTTTTTCCTCTCTGTTCAAAATTGATGAATGAATGGGGAAAGAATATCAGTTACCTGACGGCAGCGGGAACCAGCTTTTTCTGGAGCATCTTCACAAAATAAACGTTGGCCAGATAACCAGAAAACTGAGCGGAGAAGCCAATCTGTAAGCCGCCGATAAGAGTAATGAAAAGCCGGGAGGACCATACGCCCGCCGGGACAGTCACGGGAATAAAGGCGGCCAGCAGGTTGGGAAGGCCATAGCCGAAGAAAACGCTGGTGCAAACGGAAAAGACCAGCAGATAGCAGATCCAGTTCTTTGGGATCCAGTTGAAGAATATCATCTGGCTCTCAAGCTCGCCCATCTCAGGGGCGGGAGCGCTTTCGGCAGTGGGGTTTTCCATCTTGGCCTTTATGGCCTTTTTTATTGCGCCTTTGTTTATGGGATACGCGATAAGCCCGCATATAAGGGGCGTGATGAAGCAGCTTACGCCGCTTGCAGCAGCACAGGAAGCCAGCGTGACGTCCGTCAGTGCATAGGGCTTATTGAAGAACCAGCATATTATCCAGCACAGGATGACTGTTGGTATGAAAACTGCCCACGTGGATTTGAATGCTTTTTTCTTTGCTTCGATAGTCATTTTTTCTCCTTTTGACTGCAGATAAAACCGCGGTCAATAAAAAATATAAGGCAAACACCAATTCTGTGCAGGATTGATGCACTCTGTGTCCAAAGAAACGGAGAATCAAGCTTAGCGCTTGTTCTTCATCATAAGCATATCGCCGTATACCGGGGATGCCAGACCGAAGCCGCCGTGCACCGCAATGACCTGACCGGTGGTGAAGGAAGCTTCCGCAAAATAGCAGACCGCGTCGGCGATCTCCTGGGGCTCCGCCATGCGGTGTATGGGGGTGTGCTTGAGGAAAAACTCCTGGAAGGCGGGGGTAAGGTTATTTTTGACGGCCTCAGTGGCGGTCATGCCGGGGCAGACCACGTTGCAGGTGATGTTGTCCTTGGCGGCGTGAACGGCGATCATTTTGCTCAGGTGAATGATGGCGGCCTTGGAGGTGCCGTAGGCGACCTGGCTTGTGTCGGGGGTGATGCCGGCCACGGAGCCGATGTTGATTATCGCGCCGGACTTCTGCTTTGCCATGGCCTTGTTGATGGCTCTCTGGCAGGACATAAATACGCAGGACAGATGCACGTCTATGTATTTTGCGAATTCCTCGTATTTAGTGTGCTGGAAGTCCAGATCGTTGATGGGGCTGGTGCCGCCGAAGTTGTTGACGAGAACGTCCAGACGTCCCTCGTCGGCAATAACAGTGTCGATCATATCCGTAATGCTCTTCTTGTCGTAGGCTTCAAAGTATACGGTCTTGACCTTCAGACCCTGGGCGTTGAGCGCTTCGGCCTTCTGCTTGCCAACCTCCAGATTGCGGCAGGCCATATACACCGTGGCGCCCTCTTTTGCAAGAGTCTCGACACAGCAGTAGCCGATTCCGCGGGTGGAAGCAGTAACTAAGGCAATTTTTCCGTCAAGATTGCTCATGTGGTTCTCCTTTCAAAATGTAAAAAACAGTATGGGCACGCCGGGAACCGGCCTGAGGCCGATCCCACAGGCGTGCGTTGAGAACTGAGACATAAATGTGCGGAGAAGCTTACTTCATCGCGGAGAAGACCAGATTGTACGCGGTACCCGGTTTCTGAATGTTGAAGCGCTCAGGCTCGTACTGGTCGCCTTCGGAGACTATCTTTTTGGCCCGCAGCTTGTCGATCTCTTCGTTGGTATAGCCGACCTTGAGCAGCTGCTCGCGGGTGCTGTCGCCCACTCCGGGAGCCGTGACCTCGGCCTGGCCGGCGTTGCGGAACTGCGCGGGAGGCACAGGAATACCGGTTTCATATTCGGCGCCCAGTCCGGTGGGCTTTACAAGGAAGCCGGCGTCCCATGCCTGCTGATCCTTCTCAACATCGGCAAAGGAAGCAACTATCTCAAAGGGGATGTTTGTGGTGCCCAGCTTCTCAAGCCAGTACTCACGGTCGTGCTGAGCAAACTGTTCGTCCAGAATGGCGGTTATCTCCTCGTTGGAAGCCTTGGCCGCGAAGTAGTTGGGCCAGCGCTTCTTGGCGTCTGCGGGCATATCCATTATCCTGCACAGATCAGCGATGACGTTGGGCCACACCTGACCCATCAGATATACATACTTGCCGTCGCCGCACTTGAACATCTTGGTGGTGGGGAATACGTCGCCGCGGCCGGTGGGGTACTTATCGCCGTAGGGGGCGGTCATGATGGGGATGCCGGCTGTCCAGATGGCGGAGCCGTAAAGAGCGGTGGTGACTTCCTCGCCCTTGCCGGTGCGAAGCTTGTTGACATACGCGGCCAGGATTGCCATGCACAGATAGGTGCCGGAGGGGATGTCGCCGTAGCCCATGAAGGGGATGAAGGGGCGGCCATCGATGGTGCAGTCGTGGACCATGCCGCTGCGGCAGGCATAGGCCGTGGCGTCAAAACCGCCGCGGTCGCAGTCGGGACCCTTCAGGCCGTAGCCGGAGGTGCCGGCCACGATGATGCCGGGGTTGATCTTGGACAGCGTTTCGTAATCCACGCCCAGCTTCTTGGCGCCTTTGGGACGCATATGGTGGATCACGATGTCTGCCGAGGCACACAGCTTCTGCTGAAGCTTCTTGCCTTCCGGCGTGTAGGTGTTGATGGCAACGCTCTTTTTGTTGCCGTTTACAAATTCGTTGCAGCAGGGATCGCCGTTGGTGATGTTGCGCGCCATACCGGTTCCGCGGCAGCGGTCGCCGTCGGCTGTGGACGGGTCCATGCTGGGCGCCACTGCCGGCTCGATCTTGATGACCTCAGCGCCCCAGTCGGCCAGAATGCGGCCCGCTATGGGGCCCATGAAAAAGCTTGCGGTTTCGACAACGCGAACACCTTCAAGTAATTTGATCATTAAATATGTCCTCCAGAACTTTTTTAATTTGGATCTACCTGCGGCGGACGATAGCCTCCGTCCACACACAGTACGGTGCCTGTGATATAGCTCGCCTTGTCGGAGGCGAGAAAGAGCATAGCGTCGGCAATGTCGGAAGGCTCCGCCATGCGTTTCAGCGGGATGGAGTTGGCGAAAGCTTTCTTTGCCCGCTCATCCAGTGACGCGACCATTTCCGTGTTGACCACTCCCGGAGCCACGGCGTTAACCCTTATCTGCCAGTGGGAAAGCTCCATTGCGAGAGACTTGGTAAGGCCGATTATGGCAGCCTTGCTGGCGGGATACGGGCAGCCGATGCCCGAACCGTAGATTCCGGTCACGGAAGCGGTATTTACGATGACTCCGTGCCTCTGCTTTTTGAAATACGGCACGGCATATTTGCAGAAGTTGAAAACACCCTTTACATTGATATCCATGACCCGCTGGAATTCTTCCTCCGTGGTGCGGGTTATAGGATAATCGCTGGAAACTCCGGCCACATTCACCATTATGTCGATATGGCCGAAGCGCTCAAAGGCCTGATGGAGAACGTCTTTCACGTTTTCACCGCTGCGCACATCGCACTGGCAGCCCAGAAACTCCGAACCGGCTTCCTTCACCGATGCCTCCAGCTCGTCCATCCGATCCGTACGCACGTCAGCGCCGACTATTTTTGCGCCCTCGGCGGCAAACATCCGGGCGCATTCACGCCCTATGCCGGAATTTACGCCTGTTATGACGACCGTTTTATCTTTTAAGATGTCCATACTGATGTTCCTCCTGGCTTTCCGCCGGGCAGGCGCGGAGCGCCGGCCCGGCGGCGTGGTCGTCATAATTATTTGAAGAGAGTGTAGGAATAGTCGTCCCTGTTTTTGCGGCCGCAGTTGTAGTTTTCAAGATCGGTGTCGGGATTTATCATCATGGTGTTGTCGCCGGCAACCACGCGGTCGCAGATGAGCCATTTACCGTCGCGCCGTACCCACTTGTCCATGTCGCGGCAGCGGGCTTCCACGGAGAAGGAGCCCTTCTTGGTGGGATACTTGCAGGCGGCGTACATATAGGTCTCGCTTACGGCGGTGTCGCCGTCCACCTGGATGAGGATGTTGGTCATCATGTGGTGGGTGGAGATCATCTTGCGGTGCTGCTTGAGCATCATGTCGATGAAATCGGCGCCGGTGCCCTTGAAGGTGGGACCGTAATCAACATGGCTGTCCTCGGTGAAGACGGAGTAGCCAAGCTCGTTGTCTATTCTGTCCAGAGCGCGGCAGTAGACATATATCTGGTCGCGGATAGCTTCCTTATCAAGAAGCAGCTGAAGATCTTTTTCGTTCATATCAGTTTCCTTTCCAGTTATTAATTATCAGCGGGTGCGGGACGGCAGATAAGCGCCGTCAACGCCCAAAGTCTGACCGGTTACATACGCGGCTGCGTCAGAAGCGAGGAACAGGATGGCGTTGGCGATATCCTCGGGCTCGGCCATGCGCTTGAGGGGGATGGAGCCTTCCACGGATTTGCGGGCGATATCATTGAGCCCTGCCACCATGTCGGTGTTGACCACGCCGGGAGCCACTGCGTTGACGCGGATGTTGAAGGGAGCAAGCTCGCCTGCCAGAGACTTGGTAAGACCGATGACGCCGGCCTTGGACACGGGGTAGGGAAGACCCATGGAGGAGCCGTAAACGCCGGCCACGGAAGCGGTGTTGACAATGACGCCGCCCTTTTTCTTGCTCATGTTCTCAACGCCGTATTTGCACATGGTGAACTGGGCGTTGATGTTGACGTTCATGACGGCGTCCCAGTCGGACTTCTTCATCTTGGAAAGGAAGATGCCGCTGTCAACACCGGCGTTGTTGCAAAGGACGTCCACCTTGCCCCACTTTTCGGTGACGGCGGCGAACATTTCCTTGACCTGCTTATAGTCGCACAGATCGGGGTTGAAGGTCATAACGGGATAGTTGGGATTGATGGCCATGAGCTTTTCCATGGCGGCTTTGCCGGTCTCCTCATAGTGGCTCAGGAAGCAGACCTTTGCGCCGGATTCCAGAAACAGCTTGACAGTGGCAAATCCAATGCCGCGGCTGCCGCCGGAGATAACAACGACCTTGTCGGTGAAGTCAAATTTTACGCTCATAACTTTGTTCCTTTCAATAATTCAATATTTGTTTATATACTTCCGGTTACACTCCCCGGGGCCGGGTAAGGGCCCCGGATGAATTGCGCTTATTTTTTGCCGGTCTTGGCCGCGGGCTTTTTGCGGTGCATCATCTTGGAGAACATACTCTTGGTGATCCTGTGGGTGGCGTCACGCTGGAACATCTCCTCGTAGACTCTAACATAGCCGGTTTCAAGGATGTACCATTTGCCGTCTACCTTTTCGTACTTGTCGGTGTAGAAGGCGCTGCCCTGGATCTGGGTGCCGGAGTACTGGTTTTCCGGCCCGAAGATAAGATTGTCCTGCAGATACCAGTGGCCGTAAGCCACGGTGTCGCTCTCAAATTCAAATTCCGGGGTGTGGCCCTGATGAAGGGTGACTTCGGTGTCGGGCATGGACTGGGCAAAATAGCCTGCGACTTCCTTGGGGCCGTGGAATACCAGCTTGCCGTCGGAATAGGAGGTGACGATGTTGGGGGAGAGTGTGGTTTCCAGCTCGGCCCAAAGCTTGGAATCAAGGCAGCGGAAATACTTGCCCTTCAGTTCCTTCAGCTCCTCAATGTCCTTGAGACGCTGAACTTCTTTTTCCAGAGCTTCAACACGTTCTTCAAGTGTCATTTTCAACAGTTCCTTTCTTGCTTTTTATATATTTTGACCTCAGAGAGCCATGCCCACCTTGTAGGCTTCGGCGGTGGCGTCGATGGCCATGCGGGCCTTGACAGAGTCGCCGATAACGTCGAAGGGGATGCCCAGCTCAGTGCATTTAGCCTGCAGATCATCGGTGGGGAGGGAAGTGATGCCGGTGCAGATCACAAGAGCGTCAAAGGGCTTTTCCTTGTCAGTGACCTTTTTGGTCTTGCGGTCGGTGAGATGATAGAGGATCTTGTGATCCTGAATTTCGTATATCTTTGCGCGGGAAACTCTCTTGATGCCGTAGTCGGGGAACTCGATATCCATAAACATGGTGCGCAGCATACCCATGCCGGAGCCCACGCGCTTGGCGTCCATCAAAGTGACCTGAGCGCCCTTGACGGCCAGATACTGGGCAACCTCGGAGCCCACGCCGCCGCCGCCCAGGACCACCACGCTGCCGGTGGGGGTGACTTCGCCCTTGAGCACCTGGTACTGGGTATAAATGTCCTTGCCGTCTATGCCGGGGATATTGGGCGCCACATAATGAGAGCCGGAGGCGATGATGACATGATCGGGCTTGACTTCCGCGATAAGCTCGGGGGTCACGGTGGTGTTGAGCTTGATGTCAATGCCCATGCGCCGGCACTCTTCGCCTTCCCACTTGGCAGCCGCGGTAAACTCGGCCTTCTTGGGAGCCACGCCGGCCAGAAGCATCTGTCCGCCCAGAGTGTCGGTGGCTTCATAAACGGTGGGATTGTGGCCGCGCTTTTTCAGGAACTCGGCAGTCAGCAGACCACCCATGCCGCCGCCGATTATCATGACGTTCTTGGGAGCGTCGGTCTTGGGCAGGCCCAGATATTCCTTGCACAGCATGGGGTTGCGGGTGCAGGTGATGTGAGTGGCCTTGGGGTCGACGACCTTGTCGTAGCAGCCCTGAGTGCAGCCGATGCACATACGGATCTCGCCGTCGCGGCCGGCCTTGGCCTTGTTGCACCATTCAGGATCGACCAGCTGTCCGCGGCCAACGGCCACCAGATCCAGCTTGCCGTCTTCCACCAGCTTGTTGGCCAGGGCGGGAGTGGTTATGCGGCCCACGCCCATGACGGGGATGTTGACGCGCTGCTTGATGGCATAGATGTTATCAATATTGAAGCCGGGCTCCAGATTGTAGGGGGGAACCTCGTAAACAGTGGCCAGGCTGCGGGCGTTGCCGCGGCTCAGGTCGATGACGTCCAAGCCGGCTTCCGCGGCCCAGTTGATGAACTGAACGGTCTCGTCCACAGTGGTGTTTTTGGGCAGCAGCTCGTCCACAGCGTCAAGACGCATGAAAAGAGGCATATCCTCGGGCATATTGGCGCGCATCTCGCGGATGACTTCCAGACTGAAGCGGCAGCGGTTTTCAAGAGTCTGGTTGCCGTACTCGTCGGTGCGGGTGTTCAGACTGGGGTTCATGAATTCGTGGGGCAGATAGGTGTGGGCGCCGTGGAACTCCAGAGTATCAAAACCGGCTTCAACAGCCAGCCTGGCGGAGTTACCAAAGGCCTTTACGATCTCGTGAATGCGCTCCACCGTAAGGGTGTCGGGGGTTTCCAGAACATTGGTCTTGTCGAAAAAGTCAGAGGGCACGAAGCCGCCGTGCCAGATCTGAACTCCGGCCTTGCCGCCGTTGGCGTGAATGCCGTCAACAACCTTTTTCAGCTCGTCTCTGTGGTGCTCGTTATAAAGGCCAAGATAGAGATATGCGTGGCCCTCCGGCACTACGGAGACGATCTCCACCATGTTCAGGCCGCAGCCGCCGGCCGCGCGTACAGCGTGATAGGCTATCAGGTCGTCTGCTACGTTGTCTTTATTCTTTACCATTTTGGTGTTCATGCCGGGAAGGACAACGCGATTCTTAAGCTCAAGACCTCTGATCTTGATGGGTGAAAGCAGTGCATCGTAACTCATAACTTGCGCTCCTTTTAATTCTTTTCTGTCTGAAGACAGTGTTTGCTTGTTCGGTGGTTGACTATTCCTTTACATAAGTCATACAAATGGATTTTCCTCAGTATTTTTACCTTGCCAAAATTTTAACATATTGACGCTGAACACTCTGTCAGGAAACAGGCAAACTTATATATCACCAATGCACAAAAAGTTTTGATTTACTATCTTATAAGGCAGGAGTCACGTCAAATTGCACAAAAAACAGCCTGATTATTTGTAGGTATGCAGCTTTATGAAGAAAAAAGGAGGGAGTACCTATACATACATTCTCAATTGTCGTGATAATTTGACAAAAAAGAAAAAATAAAAAATCACGGCAAAATGACGTGTCATTTTGCCGTGAAGCTCATTTTTTGTCGTTTGCGCTGGATTTTTCAGCCCCGGCAGGAGACTGGCCGGGGTGATCGGCGCTGAGTTCCTGTGTCACATGAAGGGGCGAGGTATCATGCATCTTTGACATGAGGATACCGTAAAGCTCCATCATATAAAGGTAGTCAAGCTTGTTTTTGTAATAGGAATTGTCCGCGTTTTCTCTGATGCCGGTCATTGCCAGCTCGGCCTGGACCATATCCTTTTCGGAAAGACGAGCCACAGCCGGCGGCGAGGGTACCAGCATCCGGGAGACCTTAAGATAGGGGCAGGAGAGCAGATACATATAGGCTCCGCTGTTGATGTGGGCTTCGCTGTATTCGATCGCGGAGCCCGGGTCCGGGGAAATGGAATAGTTGTGAAAAGGCCCCATGCAAAAAATACTGCCCCTGCGCAGCTTGTATTTTTCGTGGTTTACAAAGATGGTGCCGGTGCCGGAATGGATGAGCAGCATCATCCCGTCTTCGTTCTGGATGCGGGGAGTGTCCTTTGAAATGGTCTTGACAGCTCCGGTAACTGCCAGCGGAAGCACGCCTTTTTTGAAATAGTCCGTCATGCCGAATATCACCGGAGGATCGGAGGACGGCGGCTTTTTCTGGTTAGTCAACGCGCTCACCTCTGTTTCTGCGGCAGAGCTGCCGGTATTCGCTGGGAGAAATCCCGTTGATGGAACTGAATATCCGGCTGTATGTCCTGTCGGAATTAAAGCCTACCATAACGGAAACATCCAGGATAGGCAAGCTGGTGGAGGCCAGCAGGGATTCGGAATAACGGATGCGGAAAAGATTCAGTACATCTTTATAACCGGCGCCGAAGGAGCTGTCCAGCAGGTTTCTTATTGTGCTGCCGGAGGTGAACAGCGCCTTGGCCATACTGTCCACACTGATCTGCTCCGAGAGATTGTCGTAAAGATAATTGACCACCGAAACCAGCGTTTCGTCCATGATAAGCCCCCGATATCTGCCGTCAGTGTCGTACAGGGTATGATCTCTGTACTCCCGGGGGGTCATATTCATGGTCTTTCTGAAACAGCGGTAGAAGGTGACTTCGGATTTGAAGCCGGAGTGGACGGCCACATAGTCCAGAGGAAGATTTTCGTAGAGAAAATAGGAGGCCGCCATTATACATCTCAGCCGGCTGAGATTCTGCTCAAAGTTCAGGCCTGTAACCATGCGCAGCTCTCTGTTAAGAGAGGGAATGTCCGTACCCAGAGCCTTAGCCGCGTCCTCGGCCTCTAAGGGGCCCATGCTGTGAGCCGCCACGTACATACAGGCGCGCCAGCCCAGGGGCCAGTCGCTGCCTTCGCAGTCTATGCCAACGTCCTCCGCCTCCTGGGCAAAAAACACGGTCATCTGTCCCAGCATAGAGACTTTTATCAAAGAGGAGCCGTAATTCGTCATTTTGTCCACGTCTTTCAGCTCGCGGAAAAGGTCTTGGAGCTGGCCGACTCTTTCGCTGCCGGGCCAAAGAATGGGCGTGCCGTACACTACCGCTTTGTGCTCTTTTTGAGTGGCGGTGCGGAACATGAGGAAGTTTGAAAGCTGATAGTCGTAAACATACGACCACAGAAACATGGTTTCGCCCGGCTCGGGCTCCACGGTGAGGACATGGCTGCACTGGATCCAGCATATACAGCCGGGAACCACATCAAATGAAACGCCGTTAAGCGTAAACTTGCCGCAGCCCTTTTCTACATAAAGAAAAAAGCTGTCGTCTTCAAGTATCGGAAAAGTGCGCTCAGTAATGGTATGAGTAACCAATCTCAGGTACTTGTCCGGACCGCAGAATATGTTTTTTCTGGGTTTATCGCAGATAGACCTGCTTACACTTCCGTTTGCCACCGCAGCTCCTTTCACCGCTTTTGCCATTATTGTCACCATGGCTATTATTAAATAACAACTATTTATACATTCAATATGTTATCATCAAATTTGAAACATTTCAACACACAGAAATTAAAAAAGTCTAAACATTAATGCCAAAATGAGATAAAGCTGTGAGGAACTTTAAACTATTTGGCGTATAAAACGATCGGAAAACCGACATTTTCGTTTGCGCACCCCACAGTAACAAAATAGAATCTGTTGTATGGCGACGGGGCAGATGAGGTACAATATATTCGTAACAGAGATGAATCTCTGCGATGTAAATCCTTCAGCAAATTGCCGTGCCCCCTAACGCTTCACAGGGGGCCGCGTTTGCGGCGGGCCTTACGGTGTCTCCGCCTTTCCCCCCAAAACGGGCGGTACATACCACGGGACCGCAAATTCTTCCTCACAACCCCCAAAACACGAACGGCTTCCGACAGTCTTCAGTCGGAAGCCGTTCGTGTTTTATTGTGCTCAGTCCCGGGAAAAAATATCCCGGGTGTAAACTTTGCCGCTGACGTCTGCAAGCTG
>CAZLIJ010000008.1:0-375 GCA_964559305.1 uncultured Oscillospiraceae bacterium
AGTCCACGATATATATCTTTCTGTCCGGGTACTGGGGCGCCAAAATCTCCGCCGCGCTGCGGGCGGAATTTATGGTGCCGGAAAGGCCGGAGCTGAGGCACACATGCAGGATGTCCCTGCCCTGCTCCAGAAAGGGAGTGAAGAAATACACATATTCAGACACATTGACCTGAGAGGTCTTTGTTTCGGCGCCGTCGGTCATAGCCTTGTAAAAATCCGGAAAGGATATGCTCTGCCCCAGATCGTCCGGGTATTCCGTGCCGTTTAGAAAATAGTGAAAGCAGACGTAATGAATATCCCGTTTTTCAAAATGCTCTTTGCTCAGATCCGCTGTGGAGCAGCAGCTTATCACATAATTGTTCATGGTTACCTCCA